>NZ_AP027293.1 GCF_030295765.1 Neptuniibacter halophilus
AATGCCCTTAGCTACCTCAGTGATGAGATGGCCGAGCTTAAGGAAAAACGAATTCGCATGGTGGCGGCTTTACTGCAGCCCGTTTTGGAGGAGGAGTCACCCAGCGCGTTACTGCAACTGATTGGGATGTGTGATGGCACCGACATCACGGTGACCGACATACTGCAACAACTACATAAGACGAAGTTCCCGAGCACTGAGGGCGACGAGGCGTAATGGGTATATGAAAGCCAGCATCAGGGCAAAAGTAGAGCATCCGTTCAGGGTAATTAAATGCCAGTTTGGATTTACTAAAGCTCGATATCGAGGGCTGAAGAAGAATGATAGTAAATTAGCTATGCTTTTAGCTCTGGCTAATATGGTTCGGGTGGATCAGATGATGAGGGCTTAGGGTAAGTCCGTCTATATGCTGTAAAAACAGCATATAAACATTCCAGAACAGGATGAAAACGTCTAAAAATAGCCGAAATCCATTCAGACAGTTCAACTACCTAAAAGACGGGACTTAATCGCAGGTTCCTTAGCTGCACATAGGCATCCATTGGGTTCATCGCAGCAACATCGAACTGCAGAAGCCGAGCCGAGCCATCGGCAGATGTGCCATACACATCCACCGAAAATGCAAAGTCGCGGCCCGGTCGTTTGGCGTCAAAGTCAGAGCGGCCAAAAAGTCCCTTCTCGACCTCAATTAACGTCGAATGACCAATCGTTTCGGTTGCGGTTAAGCCTCGAACCAAGCCGCGCAGCTCAAATCGCCAATCCATGAGGGATGGGTCGTTAGGGCGCAGATTGTTAATTGTTTCAAAGAGAGCTGTGCAGGGTGTGCGAATCCCCGAATGGACCTCTTGGAAGACGTCCTCCATATCCTGTCGTTAGCCTTTAATCGCAGCGAGAAAACTGTTTTTAAACTCTGCCCGCATATCTGTTCGGCCATAGGTGCGGTATCGAACAGAAACGCGTGTCTGTGTGTTAGAAATTCTCTCTAAGTCCATCGTATAGTCTGAAAACCAAAGCATCCGTTGCATCGGTCCGCCGTACATCGCCGAATTTGAGTAGAACTTGCCCGGTATGCCATCCCAGCGAGAGCTAGTGCATGCCCGTATGAGCGCCCCCTTGGTCGTCAGCATCTGTGAACTTCAAAAAACGTTTGGCCTTGAAATAAGCTATATCGACATCTACCGGCACGGTGATACTGAAATCTGTGTATTCCGTTATCGAGGCACCAGGCAGCGTAACTTCTTTGCACCAACGTTCATCTAAGTGATGACGAGTTTGATCGAACCGATTTTTTGGTGTTCTGCAGTCGGGAGACGGTGCGCTGCTGATGAGTGGTCCTTTGCGAGAGGTGGTTTGATGGCTTCCCGCAATACGAGTCATATCAAATTTAAAAAACTGAGCTTCAATATTGAAGGTTTTAATTCACCAATTATTACATGCTTTTTTCTTTAACTTTCAAGATGCTATGCACTAATTTAACCAGTTCTGAGTTGAGGTTTGAAAGTGGCTTCTGCCCAATAATTAAATCGTCAATCGCTCCAATCATTCCGCGATAGATAAAGTTTGCAGTGACATATGGCGACGTCACAAACCAAACACCTGAATCGTGTCCCCGCTCAAGCAGGCAACGAAAATTCTCCATGAACTGCAAATGAGAAAGGGTCCAGCGCGACTCAGGAAAATTCCGAAATATGACGTCGTGGAGAGCGCCAATCTCTAGATAGGCGTCGCAGCAGACCTTGACCCAAGTATCCAATCGTCCAACGAAATCGTCTTCGGGGACGCTCGAAAATGCCACATTTACTTTTGTCTGATAATCCTCCATTGTCTGTTCTCGCAAAACATTCAGCAGGAGTAATTTCGATTCGTAATGATGATAAAACGTCCCCTTTGCGGTTCCTGCTCGCTCCACAATATCGTCAACACTCGTTCCGTCGAATCCTTTTTTAACAAAGAGAAACGCCGCTGCATCGAGCATCTTTTTAGCGCTTTTCAGCCCGCGCTTTTGAGGCTTTCTAACTGAGCTACCAGATTCGGTAGCGGTTACAGATTGGTTCAATGTCATAACTAAGGGCACCCAATTCTCTTGCGATTGCCACGTCGGCGTTTGAGGGGGCTAAAACCTCTGCTAGCCCACCAATTCAGCTTTGCGGCCTTACCACTTTCCTCGGCGCATCGCGACGTTTGCATTCTAACTGAATCACTTTGTTGGTTTTCTCGAAAAGAGTATTGGCAAAACCGACTTGGAGTCTATATTATCCTAAAACCGCCCGCAAGTCTATTTTATGTCGAATGTTCAGTCATCTCGTTTGTTCGACGTTGGAATGTTACTGCAAATCAGGTGGCCAACCTGAAACACGCTGGGAACGTAAGCTTGAGCCATAAAGGTGCCGAATTTATGAATCATCAGATGCAGATCATGCCATCTACGTACCGCAAATCGCGTTTGTCGCGTTTTACTGAGCATTAGGTGGAGGTTGGCAGCGCCTGAATTTCCGTTCCACGCATGGCTGGCTCCTTGCTGAACCACAAAGAATCATCATTTTTTAGTATCAAAGTAGAGATCAAACAATGGAAAAATTACCAGCAAATTCTGAATATATTTCCACACTCTCAGGTTTTGGATCTGTTTCAAACGTTCCGAAACTACCGGAGGGTTTCGCTGACACGTTCAAAAGCTACCGCGTTGATACTGGCAACGTAGGTCTTCATGTCGTTATGGGAGGCGCAGGCGAGCCATTGCTGCTGCACTGCGGTTGGCCGCAGAGCTGGTATGCCTGGCGATACTTGATGCTGCCTCTAAGCCAGCATTTCACGGTGATAGCAGTAGACCCAAGAGGGTTGGGTATTTCGGATAAACCCGCCGACGGTTATGACGTTGACTCATTGGCCCACGACATGTTCGATTTGATGAGTAAGCTGGGTCACGAAAAGTTTTCGATGGTAGGCCATGACATCGGTGTGATGGTCGGCTACGCGATGGCCATGATAAGCCCTAAACGTATTACCCGATTGGCTATCGGCGAGGGCACGATACCGGGCGCTTCTCCTTCTCCTGAAATGGTTCCAGAAGATCGTCGTATGAGCGATTTTCTGTGGCATTTTGCATTTAACCGCGCGCTCGATGTGAATGAACGTCTTGTTGAGGGCCGTGAGGATATCTATTTCAATTATCAATTTGCCTCAAAATCGGGAACTCCAGATGGTGTACCCAAATACGCCCGTGACTTTTACATTGAATTATTGCGCCGCGTTCCCGGAACCTTGACATCAAGCTTCAACTATTACAGAGCGGTGGATGACACCATTCCGCAAGTGCGAAATCACCTCGGAAAAAAAATAACACTTCCCGTGTTTACCTTTTCGGGTGCGCTGGCATGTGGGCCGATGGTGCAATATGAATGGGAAAACTTGGCGGAAAATGTAACTTCATTGATTATTGACGATAGTGGCCACTTCCCTGCAGAAGAACAACCGGATGTACTTTTAAATGCATTAATCAATTTTCTATCACCCTAAATAATAGACAAAAGCAATCTATTTTTTAGCCCTAAAACAGACAATTATTTCACAGTCAGCAACGAGTATTAATTGGGCGATTTTGACTCGAAAAGAATGAGGAATCATCATGACAAACTTAAAAGACAAAGTCCTAATCGTAACGGGTGGAGCAAGCGGAATTGGTAAGGCGGCCGCCACCTTTTTTTCCCAGTGTGGTGCGACTGTTGTTATCGCTGACTTCAACGATCAAGGCTCATTAGTCGCTGAAGAGATCACTGCCAATGGCGGGAAATGTTTATTCGTAAAAACCAACGTAGTCAAAGAATCCGAAGTCGAAAACCTAGTGGCTAAAACGATAGAAGCATTTGGTCGTTTAGATGGGGCTTTTAATGCAGGTGTAGAACAGGCGATAAAGCCCTTGCACGAAATCGAGGAAACACAATGGGACAAGGTCATAAATATCGATCTGAAAGGTGTCTTTTTATGCATTAAGCATCAAGTGAAAGCGATGCTTAATGCCGGACACGGAGGCGCTATTGTAAATACTTCTTCAACAGTTGGAATTGGCGCTGTGCCATTTGCCGCTGAGTATATCGCAGCAAAAGCGGGAGTGATTGGGTTAACCCGTGCAGCCGCTGTTGACTATGCGCAACATGGCATAAGAGTAAATACCGTCGCACCAGGAATGACTCAAACGGCTATGATTGATCGAATGCCTAAGGATCCAGAACTCATGAAAATATTTGGCGCGATCCAAGCGGCAGTCCCTATGCAGCGCATGGGGCAACCACAAGAAATCGTCGAAGCCGTCGGCTGGCTATTGTCTGATGCTGCTAGTTTCATTACCGGTGCTGTACTACCGGTTGATGGCGGTCATACAGCAGTTTAGGCGTCGTCAGACTGTTTACAGTGTAAATATCGGTTGATTTACACCTATAATCTGCTGTGAAGCCAAGACTATTTCGCAAAGTTTATACCTTGGCTTTCAGATAGATCAATACTCAACTATTTGAAATTAAATAGGTTTCTTTGGCTTGGCGTTACTGCAACTCATTTTGCGTTTTAGGAGGATTTATGATCTGGTATTGTCACGTCTGTGGTACATGTAACGCAGCAAGCCGTATGAGGTGCCAGCATTGCAATACGCAAGCACCTAAACACAAGTCAATATTGATGAGGACAATTTATGATCATGATTACAGGCGCGTCAGGCCAGCTTGGTAGCCTTGTTATTAATAAACTGATAGCCAATGGAGCTAAACCTGACATGATTGTCGCCATAGTCAGGAACCTAGCTACCTCGTCGCATTTATCAGAGCTGGGTGTCAATGTGCGCGTAGCGGATTACAACGAACCGGAATCCCTTGAAAATGCTCTAGGCGGTGTGACCAGGGTATTATTGGTATCATCCAGTGAAGTTGGTCAACGTACTGAGCAGCATAAAAATGTCATCAATGCTGCCAAGAAGGCAAATGTTGAACTGTTGGCCTACACAAGTATTTTACACGCAGATACTTCGCCGCTCTCGCTAGCCAAAGAACATAGGGAAACGGAAACTGCCTTGGCCGAATCAGGCATTCCGTATGTTTTACTCCGCAATGGGTGGTACTCAGAAAACTACACGATTTCAGCGGCATCTTCAATCGAGCATGGCGTGGTGCTGGGATGTGCTAAGAACGGTAAGCTATCGACCGCATCGCGGGCAGACTATGCCGAGGCGGCCGCCCGCATCATCAATGCCGAAAACCAAGCCGGCAAAGTCTATGAGCTGGCGGGTGACGAGTCGTTTACTTTGGAGGAGTACGCTCGGTATCTCTCAGAGGCCAGTGGTGCGCAGGTGACTTACAACGATTTGTCTGAATCCGAATTTTCCGAAGCACTCACCGTGTTGGGGTTGCCAAGCAGTCTCGCTAAAGTCCTTGCAGACTCCGATGTTGGCGCATCTCAAAACGGTTTATTTGATGATAGCAAAACCTTATCCTCGCTGATTGGCCGTCCCACCGAAACGATTCAAGAGAATATTCTCAAATCCTTGAGCTAACTGTGTTGTTTTTATTACTACACTAATGTGTTTTGACGTGTTCTTTTTTTGACACACATGAACTAGGGAACTTACGATTAAGTCCCGTTTTTTAGCTCATTTCCCCGGTAATCCCCCCGATCAAGTTGTATTTGCGGCGTAAGCGCGCGATTACTGGTTATTTCTTACCGCCTGCATGCCGATTTCCCAGCATGCAGACGGATTTATCCTACGCCCGCTGCATCTGATCCACACGTACGATGTTCGCTAAGGCGAACAGCATTGCTAGCTTGCCATCGTTCTTCATCAATCCGCGATAGCGGGCCTTGGTAAAACCGAACTGACATTTGATAATTCGGAACGGATGCTCAACCTTGGCTCGAACACTGGCTTTTAGATATTCAGTTTTCAGTCGAACCTTGTTGATTCGCGGACGCTTCTTCAGCTCTTTGACCTTGCTGGGTATTTCTGCAACGTGCCAGTCAGCCTCCACACTTTCAAGTTCTTCACGACTCTCTGCGCCACGGTAACCACTGTCGGCGAAAATAAAGTCTTCTTTGCCATGCAGAAGGTGTCTAGCTTGGTTGAGATCATGTTCATTAGCGGCGGTAGTTGTGAAGCTATGCGTCAGCCCAGTTCTGGCATCAACACCGATATGGGCTTTCATTCCGAAGTGCCATTGATTGCCTTTCTTGGTCTGATGCATCTCAGGATCACGCTCACCTGCTTTGTTCTGAGAGTGTAAAAAAATCTGTGTAAGTGGCATTCTTACCACCGTGTTGAAAGGACAGCAGAATGCCAATATCAGACGAGCTTATTGCTCAACTTCTTGAGGGCTGCTCAAGCCCTGATGACATCCTCGGCGAGGATGGTCTTCTTAAACAACTGACCAAAAAGGTTGCGGAACGCGTCCTGGACGTCGAGATGAATGAGCATCTCGGTTATGCCAAAAATGAGCCTTCAGGCAAAAACTCGGGTAATTCACGCAACGGTAAAAGCCGTAAGTCGGTTCGCAGCATCCACGGTGATATAGAGCTGGAAGTGCCTCGTGATCGTAACGGTACGTTCGAGCCGATGTTGGTTCGTAAAGGTGAGAAACAACTCAACGGTTTCGATGATCGTATTATCTCCTTCTACGCTCGCGGCATGACGACTCGAGATATTCAAGCACATTTCCAGGACACCTATGGTGTTGAGGTTTCTCCAACCTTTATCTCTCAGGTTACCAATGCCGTGATGGATGAGGTTACTGCCTGGCAAAGCCGCCCGCTGGATAGTATTTATCCGATTGTCTATCTGGATGCCCTGGTAGTGCGCAGCCGCGATAGCGGCGCAGTACAAAACAAACACGTTTATCTGGCGCTGGGTATCAACCTTGATGGCGAAAAGGAGCTGCTGGGTTTATGGATGGCGCAGACTGAGGGTGCTAAATTCTGGCTATCTGTAGTGACCGAACTGAAGAATCGAGGCTTACAGGACATCCTGATCGCCTGCGTTGATGGTCTGAAAGGCTTTCCTGAAGCAATAGAAGCTGTCTATCCTCAGACTCAGATCCAGCTTTGCATCGTTCATCAGGTGCGCCACTCGCTGCGCTATGTGAGCTGGAAACAGCGGAAGGAGGTTGCTGCTGATCTGCGTAATATTTATGCCGCATCTACGCTTGATGCAGCTGAGAGGGCCTTGGATGAGTTTGCGGTGAAGTGGGGCGATGAACACCCAACCATCAGCCGATCCTGGCGAGCAAACTGGGAACGCCTGAGCGTATTCTTTGACTACCCACCGCAGATCCGCAAGGTCATCTACACAACCAATGCCATCGAGTCAGTGAATGCGTCTCTGAGAAAGGTAACCAAAACTCGGCGATCATTCCCGAATGATAAGTCAGTGATGAAAATTCTGTATCTGGCCTTGCACCAAATCGCTAAGAAGTGGACTATGCCAATACGGGATTGGAAACAGGCGATGAGCCAATTTATGATCCTGTTCAGTGACAGAATATCACTGTGATAAACCGTCACTTACACAGAAGAATTTACAGTCTCTTGCTTTCTGCTAACGCTACCGGCTATTTGTTGCCTTAGCAGTCATCAAAAGTTAGGTATTGTCTTTCACAAGATTAGAATGCATGTTCAATAAATATTTGCGAACGATTGCAATTTCCTCAGGGCTCATGCCGCTTTGAGCCACGTCATTGACCTCTTTTGCTAGAGGTTCAAGGGTGTCTTTAAGACTCTTTCCATATTCAGTTAAATAAACTACCTGTCGTGGCTTTCCTTCAATGATAGGGCGGAGTTCAACGAGGCCAGCCGTTAACATGCGTTTAATAACGGAGTTCGTTGTGGGTCCAGTAAGCCCAACTCGTTCACTTAAGGTTTTTTGGGAGATTCCTTCCTCGTTCCACAGCTCACGTAAATAGGCCCAAAATCCATGGTTTACGCCGTAGGGCAGTATCCGCCGTTCCAATGAATTAAAGTACTGCTTAGAGAGCCCTCGAACGATGTGTGCCATCCTCTCGTATTCTAGCTCTGGAGTAGTATTTAATTTCTCTACAGACATTTTTTTCCTGAGATATTCATAATATCGAACCTGTAAACTTGGTTTCGACGGATCGAGGTTTGCTGGTGCTTTAAGCATCAGGGTTAATCAGATCGTGTTGGTATAATAAAGTTAACTAACACGATCTGTCATCTTAGGCCCTTACTATGCTTCCATGTATAGTCGCATCGATAAATCGATAGCTTTAATATCTTTGGTAAGCGTACCCATTGATACATAGTCAACGCCAGCTTGTGCGATGTCTATTAGCGTATCGTCATTTATACCGCCAGATGCTTCGATTTTCGCCTTACCACGGCTCAATTCTACAGCTTTCTTGGTGTCTTCTAATGAGAAATTGTCCAGCATAATGATCTCCGCACCGGATTGGAGCGCCTGTTCTAGCTCCTCAATAGTTTCAGTCTCAACTTCGATGAGCTTATTTGGCGCCAGTACTCGTGCGGCCTGAACAGCTTTATCTATACCACCGCAAGCTGCGATATGATTCTCTTTTATCAGAAATGCATCGTACAGACCCATTCTATGGTTCTGTCCGCCACCACAAGTGACAGCATATTTTTGAGCCAGTCTTAGCCCTGGTATCGTTTTTCGAGTGTCGATGAGCTCCATAGGGTTGCTACCGACTTTACTAACAAAGTATTGAGTTCGCGTTGCAACGGCTGACATCAATTGAAGAAAATTAAGTGCCGTTCTTTCACCTGTGAGGAGTGAGCGGGCGGGGCCAGTAACCTCTACAATAAGATCATCAGCTTTGAGGCTATCACCATCGTTAAAGTACCAGAGTAGTTCGACCGAAGGATCAATTTGGCGGAAGGTCTCGGTCACCCAAGCTGTTCCGCATAGCACCGCATCTTGCCGTGTAATGATTTTTGCAACAGCCGTTTGAGACTCCGGGATCAGTAATGCGTTGATGTCCCCACTCGCAACATCTTCAGTAAGAGCTGCACTTACATTCGCTGCAATCGCAATCTGTAACGCTGTATTATCTAATTTGTACACTATATCTCCCTTTCTCTCTGATATTTACACTGTGTAAATTTATTAAGGCTACTCGATGGAGTACGCGTGAAAAAATTTTGACAGCGTTACTATCTGATAAATGTGCTACTTCTGAGTAACGATTCTACCATATAAAGTGAACTCTATTGGTAATTATTAGGTATGTAATATTTTTAACAGTGCGGCTTGAATTATCACACTGTTGAAAGTTGCCGATCGAGTCTTCAATTAGGCTTGTAGTGGCACACTGAAGTAGACCATCCAATACTGAAGGTCTATTTAACGCTCATTTCTGTCGTTTAAAAGTGCTCTATTAACCCGGCGGTAATTTATATCTGATATAATGCTTGAATACAGACGCACGCAAGCTCAGCCCAGAGCAACAAGAACTTCTCAGGCAGAAGGCGATTCGACTCCGCGAAAAGGGTAAAACCTTCTGCCAGATCGGACAGCTTCTTGACGTACACCCCGACACCGTTGGGCGCTGGTACAAGCGCTATCAAGCAGGTGGCGCTGAGTCTATCGCCGTGCAAAAACGCGGCCCTAAAAACAAGCCCCGGCGGTTGACCGAACAGCAGGAACAGCTTCTCATGGAAGCCATTCGTGACCAGATGCTCGACCAGCACAAGCTGGGCTTTGCGCTCTGGACACGGCGCGCGATTGCTCAGTTGATCAAGCAGTTCTGGGGTATCGATATCCCGGTGCGCACGATGGGCGATTACCTCAAACGCTGGGGTTTCACACCCCAGAAGCCTCTGAAAAAAGCCTGGGAGCAGAACCCGTCTCGCGTCGAAGCTTGGCTGAAAGGGGAATACCCGCAGATTCAGGCTCGCTCCAAGGCGGAGAATGCCCAGATTTTCTGGGGTGACGAGACTGGTATCAAAAACAATACACAGCATGGCCGGAGCTATGCTCCGAAGGGGCAAACGCCGATGCAACCGCTGCCGGTCAGGCGCGTATCGCTGAACATGATTTCGGCGATCACCAACCAGGGTGCTGTGCGGTTCATGCTCTACGAGTCGACCATGACCGCCAAGGTTCTGAAGAAATTCCTACGTGCGCTGATCGAATCGACGCCCGGTAAATTATTCTAGATCCTGGATAACTTGCGGGTACACCATGCCAAGATCGTGAAACGTTGGTTGGAGCGAAAGGCGGTCAAACGCTATCTGGAGGTATTCTTCCTTCCGGCTTACTACGCGGAGCTGAACCCAGATGAGTACCTCAACTGCGACCTGAAAGGCATGGTACATAGTGGCCCTGCGGCACGTTCTGTCGAGGATCTGAAGAAGCGTACGCGTTCCTGCATGCTGACGCTTCAACGCCGCCCCGAACGGGTGAAAAAATACTTTGGTGCTGAGCATATCGCCTATGCCGTGTAACCGATGTAAATTACCGCCGGGATAATACTATCACCGGGGTAAAACACCCGAGCGCCCCGGCTCAAATCAATGGGGGTTGGGGGAGCTGCGTCTATAATTCAAAAAACGCACCGATTAACTGACAAATTTAGCTATGAAACTCTTATCTAGAGCGCGGCGCCAGAGAAATTAATCAAAATTGGCTTCATGAAAAATCGCGGCTAATTTCCTGTCGAAACGAAACATGGGTAGTCGTACCTGAAAAACACCCTTTACGCACATACCAAACTCAGGCTCTGTGCGTTGATTTCATTTCGTTTCAATAGCCCGATCAAACACTCCGCCAAAATACGGTACTTTTTCGGAGCAAAATAAAGCCACCGCAGCAGCTTACGCAGATTTTGGCCGCAGGCGCTCAGTAGCACATTGATCGCATCACCAAGCTTACCTTTCAAAAAACACCGTCGCATTTTTCCGTCGGATTTCAGGTGACCAATGATCGGCTCTACGCTGTTCCGCCGAGCCAACCAGCGTTTTTCTTTCTCTGGAAGGCCTCGCTTTTGACCCGCTATATAAACCGCGATGTCCTTTACTCCTGACCCTCTATATCCTCGGTCCACGTAACACGCTTGAGGTTTGCGTCCGGTCAGGATTTCAACCTGCTGAAGTTGATCTGCCAGAGTATGTCCATCATACGGATTCCCAGGATAGCTGCGGGCACCGACGATAAACGACTCTCGGGCTGTCACGGCGATACTGGCTTTGACTCCGAATTCATAGCGCTTATGGGCTTTCCCCTTTGCTATGCAGTCAACCTCTGGCTCATGAAGGCTATAAATCTTGTTTTTACTTTTCCGCGTCTGCTCCAGTAACCGATTAGCCTGAAGCAAGTGCGAACGTTCGACTTCACTAAGTCGTATACCCAACGCCTTAACCTGGCGCTCCAGATCGCGAACCACCCGGCCCAGGAAGCCTTGACCTGTTTGATCGCTTTGCGCATTCGCTTGAACTGACGCGCATGACCATAACGACCAATTTTCGGCATCAAATCCTGGCAAGCTTTATCGTACGTCTGCCGGAGCGTGATCCGATGGGCATGCGCCACCGATACCAAGGTTTTTCGCGCTTTATGGTACAGCTTGGCATCGGTAGGAAAGGTGATGTTCTTTTCCTGAACGGTGGGATCAACGACCACTCGATTAAGGCTCGATGGCTTCACTGCTCCTAGATTTAAACCCGCGTTAATGGTCTCCGTCAGTAACCATTCGCATCCCTCTTCACCCAAGCGCTGACGCCATTTGATCAGACTGGTCGGGTGGCAAGGCAGTTTGTGCTGGAAGAAGGTCTCGCCACAAAAATACTGATAATAGGGGCTCTCCAACCACCGATCCAAGAGTGCCTCATCGGACAGGTTATGCATGTGTTGCAGATACATCAGACCCGTCATCAGGCGAGTCGGTAACGCAGCTGCACCTACCGTAGCAAAGTGATGATCCAGTTCACGATCAATACGATCCCAGTCGATTACCTTCGACAAACGAACCAACGGATGCGTCGGGCTGACGATATCCTCCAATCGAGGGCGAAACATATCGTTTTGCGGTTCTGAAAGCTTTTTCTTCGGTTTCATAAATCAACGATTCTGCAACTTTTTGGGCTCTGGAGAGCAAAAACAGCGGGTTTGCCATGTTTTCGTCCTATTATAAACCATTATGAATAATAGATTTACGAGTTATTCAGGCTCGACTGGGTAGGCTCGGTATGCATGACTCTCTAACGTATTTCTAGCTGGAATCCAGCCCTCTGCGAGGGATTGAATACTGAGACTAATCAACAATAATAATTCGATAGCGAATTATTTTTGTTGACCTAAATCATATTTATATCTACCATCATAAAAATTAGCCATCTAACTTTAATATGGTAGCGTCTGACACCATAAGGACGACGGCTAGGCGGTTAGTCTGTAGGCGCATCACATGTGAACTAGAGACTGTGCGTTAAGCATAGATAAAACGAGAGGTCTAGAGGGAAGGAGATATATTTATTGGCTGTCGTGTAATCCGGCAGCTGAAGACATACACATAAGGCTTTACATAGTTGGTTAACTACCAAGTTTAAAAATAAGAGGAATTTAACTATGTTATCAAGTTTGAAAAAATGTCTTGCAGTTTCGTTAACAACAGCTGCATTGCTTCAAATGCCAACCGCACAGGCTGAGTCATATGAAATGACTGTTGCAGGTGCGTCTCCGGGAGGTCTGTGGAGCTTGTTAGGTGCTGGTTTAGATTCAAGCGTCAGAGCTGCATACCCTGATTCAAAAATTACCTATCAAACCTCTGGTGGTGGTATTGCCAACATTGGTCAACTAGACAGAAATCAAGCGGATCTGGCCATTGTTCACGATGCAGAATTGCTATTGGCCAAAAAAGGGGAATCACCATTTCGCGAACCGATAGATTCCATTCGTGTTCTTTCGTATTTGTACACCTGGGCTCCGATGCAGGCGCTTGTGCGTAACAGCTTTGCAGAAGAGTATGGTATTCATACCCTTGAAGACATCGCTAAAGTTAAACCACCCATCACAATTGCTATTAACAAACGCGGTAACATCGCATCAAATGTAGCCGTTGAAATGCTGAATGCAATCGGTGTTACTGAAAAAGATATTGAAAGCTGGGGCGGTAAAGTTATCTATTCGGCTTCAGGCGAACAGGTGTCTTTGATTACGGATCGCCGAGCAGATCTGATGATCAACTCGCTCTTCGTACGTCACAGTTCCATTCAACAGGCCGCTAACAGTGTTGAATTAACATTGCTAAGCATGGATCCTGCAACCGTTGAAGCGGTGAACAAGGTAAGTGGAACGATTTCTTTTGTCATTCCTGAAGGGACATATGAGTGGTCACCAGGAAAGGTCGATACTCCATCCTTAGGTGCAACCCTCGCTGTAAGAGCTGATATGGATGAAGAGAAAGCTTATGACTTAACTAAAGCCTTCTTTGAAAATTACCAGAAAATTGCTGGCGTGCATCCAGCGATGAAAGCTTTGACCCCTGAGGTAATGGCTTCAGTCGGTGTGGTTCCATACCATCCTGGTGCTTTGAAATATCTTAAAGAAGCAGGCTTACGTTAAGCTAATAAAACTATAAAAATTAAAGAGCTAGTTAAATGTCGAATATACTTTCATCAATGTTAGAGACCGGTACTAAACGTCAGTTGAGTCCCAGGCTTGCCCGAATACTCCAATCAATCGCAGCAATAATAGCTTTAGGAGTGATTTACACAACGACTATCGTCTACGTCGATCTCTTTGCGATGACAATCGTATTTTTGTCATCAATGCTAGCTCTTCTATTTTTACTGTATACGCCTGGACCTTGGGGACGTACTAATTCTCCAAGTATAATCGACTGGGTGCTTTCGCTTACCAGTGTAGCGGCCGGTGTGTACTTTTTAGTAGAAAGTTCTCGAATCGTAGAACGGATTACGTTGTTATTTCCTCTGGAAATGCCCGACCTTATTGCGGGCTCGGCACTATTTTTCCTTACTATTGAAGCCACACGAAGAACAGTCGGATTTGGCCTAACCAGCGTAGTAACGATTTTTGTACTCTACAATCTCTTTGGGCATGGTTTGCCCGCGGGACTTGGTTTCCGTGAAGTAGGCTATAACCACTTTCTTGATATCATGATGTTTACCAGTGATGGGTTATTTGGCGTACCCCTCCGTGTAGCTGCAACATATGCGTTTCTTTTTGTCCTCTTTGGTACCTTCTTATCCCGTGCTGGTGGTGCAAATTTCTTCTTTGATCTTGCATCAGCTGTAGCGGGAAAACGTGTAGGTGGTCCAGCAAAAATCGCTGTTATCTCATCAGGTCTGTATGGAACGATGTCTGGCAGTCCTACATCTGATGTTGTAACTACCGGATCGATTACGATTCCTATGATGCAACGTTTGGGTTACGGAAAATCGTTGTCTGGAAGTGTTGAAGTTGCAGCATCGACAGGCGGTAGTTTGTTACCCCCTGTTATGGGGTCAGCAGCCTTCATTATGGCTGAGTATACGGGTATCGAGTACCGTGATATTGCTATTGCAGGTATCGTTCCAGCGCTTTTGTACTATGTGTGTGTTTATACACAGATTCATTTGCGATCTGAAAAAATGGGCCTTAAAGGTCTAGAGGAAAACGAAGTTTCAACGGTAAAAGTGGCAATGTCGAACGGCGGATTGTTCATTATTCCTCTACTGGTCCTTTCAGTAGCTCTTGTTATGGGATATTCCCCAACTTATGTTGCAGCATTTTCTTCTTTGAGTGTTATTGCTGTTGCAGCGATAAAACCTTCGACTCGTATGGGACTAAAATCCATTTGGGAAGCACTCGGTGAAACGACCCTTAGAATGGTTTCGGTAACAGCTGCTTGTGCCGCTGCTGGTCTCGTTATTGGTGGTATTTCAATGACAGGACTCGGTGGTAAATTTGCAGACCTAGTGTTCATGCTTGCGGGTAATAGCAGTATCTTGGTTCTGATTATCTCAGCAGTGTTGGCGATTATACTAGGTATGGGGATGCCAACACCTTCGGCATTTATACTCGCGGCAGTATTGGTAGGTCCGACCTTGAGTTCGCTTGATTTCTCTGCGATGCAGTCAAACATGTTCATCCTTTACTTCGCGGTGCTCTCAGCTATGACCCCACCGGTGGCTGTAGCTGCATTTGCTGCTTCCGCTATTGCGGATGCGAAACCTCTTGGTATATCGGTTGGGGCGGTAAAGCTTGCAATTACTGCATTTGTGGTTCCATTCGCCTTTATGTATGGAGAAGGGTTACTGCTTGAAGGGCCGATAACGGGGATAATTCTGAACTGCCTGACTGCTACCCTAGGCGTTATCGTGCTAAGTGCAGGTATAGAAGGATACTGGAAAGCACCTATATCAGGTATGGCGCAGGCTATGCTGTTGGTGGCTGGCTTAATGTTCTTGGCACCGAGTATCATCGCATTGGGCATAGCTGTCGCTTTGGTGGTGGCCGCTGTCCTGGTCACACCTCATTTGAGGTCTCGAGCCAAAATAGCTTAGTCTTCATAAGAATTGATCTCTAACCGGACATTCTTTAAAGCGAGGCAATATAGTGGAAGTGATTTATGCATTATTGTCTTCCATTATGTTTGCGGCTACATTTTTACTTGTAAAAATAGGTCGTGAAAGTGCCTCGCACCTTTCTGTTTTATGGATCACGCTTACCATCAATGTCGTTGTACTGGGTTTATCTACCTTATTTATAGATATTCCTAAATCGCTTACTCTGCTTGATCTTAAGTTTTTTATTATTTCGGGTATATTTGCGCCATTACTTGGCAGGCTATTCCAGTTCGTTGGTATGTCTAAATTAGGGGCAAATACAACGACATCCTTAACTCTAACCCATCCTTTGGTAACGTTGTTTATAGGATTGGTATTTCTAGGTGAGTCCGGAAATGTTGTGCAAATACTTGGTGCATTTTTAATAATCACTGGATCAGTGTTAATTGCTATATTTTCTGGATCAAATGGTAATCTAAGAATTTCGAGTGGTCATCAGATATATCTATTATATCCTCTGCTGGCATCATTAACCTATGGGATTTCTATTGCCCTTAGAAAGGTGGGCATCGACCAACTTAATTCACCTGTACTTGCTAGTTTGGTGACGGTTTCTGCATCGTGGATTATCTTGAGCCTATATATTTTAGTTACCAGATGTAAAATTTCATGTAGTAGTCGAGAGTTTATTTATTTTGTTTACGCAGGAATTCTTTCAAGTATAGGACCTATTTTTCTTTATCTATCGTTGGCAATTGGAAGCCTGCTTCTGATTGCACCCTTAGCTGCTACCACTCCGTTGTTTGTACTAGTGGGGACTTGGCTTTATTCAAAGAACAATGAGAAGTTTGGATATCAGATAATCGTTGGAACATTTGGTATATTTGTTGGAGTGACACTGCTAACGCTATTTAAAAATTAGCAGTGTGCTTGGTTTGAAGTTGATAACTCTCAAACTTCTGGCAGCCAAGACTTCTGAGCCTTTATCGCTCGTGTTTTCCATAGATTCCACGGGCGGTCTACTTGTCCTTCGTTGGTTACTTGAGTTGCGTGAGCTTCTCCCTCTGAGAGGAATTCGATCGGTCCGAGTCTGGATGCTTCAATCTGTAATCGAGCATTCACCTCGACATAAACCGCTCTGTAAACCGCTTGTTTGAGACAGGGTGCAACGACTGTAGAGCCATGGCCTCTCATCAGTACTAACGTATTTTCTCCAAGAGATTGGGTTAATGAAGAACCAAGTTCCTGACTGGTAATCAACATGTTGGTTTTATCACCCGCTACGTCCCGTATTTCAAATATAGGAACGTGTGTACCCATAAATCCACTCATGTGGCACATAGGTTTTAAAGGGGCGGACTTTACAACACTGAAGGGGACAACAGAATGGGAATGACTATGGACGATTGCTTCGACATCATCTCGCTCCCGATAAATTTCGCTGTGAATATAGCGTTCTAGATAGACCTTTCTGGGATCGTTGTTTACAACTTCACCATCAAGGTTAAACTCGAGTATATCTTCCTTGGTAACAAGCCCAGGGGCCATATTTCGAGCTAAGAAAAAATGATCTCTGTTATGAGGATTTCTTACGCTTACGTGGCCGAAAGCATCCAGTACACCTTCATTGAATAGAATTAAATTTGCATTTACTAGATCATTTATTAGGCTTTCTAATATTGTATTATCCATGGATATTCCTTTTCTTATTTATTGATTAGATAGTTGAAAGTGATAGCTAATTGGATATAATTAGCAATCTAACAATTATATTTTATGCCGCATAGCAAGGAAAATAAATGATGAATTATGATTCTCCTTATCAGGCACTAAAAGAATCAGGAATTCGAGATTTGGTTAGAGAGTTTTACAGGATCATGGATAGCTCACCGAATTATGCTGAGTTGAGAGCTATGCATTCATCAGATCTGAGTGGTATTTCTGAAAATTTAGGTGACTATTTAGTTGGTTGGATGGGCGGTCCACAAATTTATTTAGAGAAATATGGATCGGTATGCATGACAGGGCCGCATAAATCTTTTTCTATTGGTTCTAAAGAAAGGGACGCTTGGGTCTCGTGCATGTATGAAGCTATGGAATCTTTAGATCTCTGTGATGACGTAAAAATGATGTTAAAGGATCCAATATATCGCCTCGCCGATGCTGTGAAGAATAGATAAGTCTCCATAATTTCCGAGCGATGGATTTATCTTAAGGCTATAAATCTCCTCGTGGAGCTGCTTTGTTGCAGCTTTTCTTTTAGCAGATATTTTATATCTGCTTTTTTTTGCTAAAAATAGTTTATATGATTAGGGAACAAGCGAATAAGTCCTTCAGCATGAGACAATCTCTGCTTTGATGTGCTGAGGACCATCCATGGACCACCAACTCTCCTTCGCTGACTGCGAATTCACAAGTAAGCGCCGGCAAACACGCAAAGAAAAGTTTCTCAGCCGCATGGAGAAACTGATTCCTTGGCAGCGTCTGGAGTCAGTGATTGAGCCTCACTATCCAAAGGCTGGTAACGGCCGCAAGCCTTATCCATTACCAACCATGCTGCGTATCCACTGTATGCAACAGTGGTATTGCATGAGCGACCCAGCCATGGAGGATGCACTCTATGAGATCGCCTCAATGCGTTTATTTGCAGGCCTGTCGCTGGATGGTGCGATACCTGATCACACCACCATCATGAACTTCCGTCACCTGCTGGAACGGCATGGCTTGGCACGCAAGATCTTCAACGAAGTCAGCACCTGGTTGAGCGATGCTGGTGTACTTGTCAAAGAAGGAACGTTGCTAGATGCAACAATTATTGAAGCTCCTAGTTCCACCAAGAACAAAGCAGGTGAGCGTGATCCTGAGATGCATCAGACCAAGAAAGGCAATCAATGGCACTTCGGAATGAAAGCCCATATCGGTGTTGATGCCAGAACTGGGCTGACGCATAGCTTCACAACTACCGCCGCTAATGAACATGATCTCAACCAAGCTAGACACCTTCTGCATGGCAAAGAAGACTTTATTTTCGCCGACAGTGGTTACCGTGGCGCAGAGAGTCGTGAAGAACTTGAAAGTGTGGAGGCTGACTGGCACGTTGCAGAAATACCCAGCAAGGTCAAAGAGCTGAAGAAGCGTCCGCGAATCAACAAGGTTCGACTGAAAACTGAATATCTAAAAGCCAGTGTTCGAGCCAAGGTTGAGCATCCGTTCCGAATTATCAAATGTCAGTTCGGTTTTACCAAGGCCCGCTATCGCGGATTGATGAAGAACGATGGCAAGCTAGCAATGCTGTTCGCCTTAGCGAACATCGTACGTGTGGATCAGATGCAGCGGGCGTAGGATAAATCCGTCTGCATGCTGGGAAATCGGCATGCAGGCGGTAAGAAATAACCAGTAATCGCGCGCTTACGCCGCAAATACAACTTGATCGGGGGGATTACCGGGGAAATGAGCTAAAAAACGGGACTTAATCGTAGGTTCCTTAGTTTGAGATTAACCATTTGTGTAATTTCTTTGTGAGCCAAGGTGCGATTAGAGCCGTTGTTATCCCAGTAAGAATTGTGGCGACTAACAATAGACCTATGGGTTCGGCTACTTTCGACGTAATCGGCTTTAGTAGATAGATTAATACGATAAGGGCAGGGTAAACAGCGATTAAGCTAACAATCCATCGTTTCCATAAGCTTGGAAGTTTCGGAGGAGATGGAAGGTTAACAACAGGCTCAAACCAAATATTCGAACCATAAGCTTGTTGTCTGGCTACGTCGAGTACGGATAGTGTTTCAATAGGATCAAGTACGGCCTTCCTGTCTGGAGAAAGCTTCCAGGCTTCTAGATCATCTTTACTTGTAAACCTCGCAATACAAAATATATCGATACCCTGACCATCATCTCGACGCACTATGTCAATCGACTCAAATCCGGCATGGTCTTCCAATAATAGATTCAATTTCGAAATATGAGATGCAAACCTCTCGACGTCTGAATAATTAATTCGTAGAGAAACTAAATAGGATGCTGAATGGACAGTGTTGTGCCCTGCATCGAGTAAGTTATCATCGTTCATGTATTGAATGTCTCTATATTGTGATGGTTAGGTAATCGGCAAAAAAACCAGCGAGGAATATCCTGGCTGGTTTTGCATCTATTCGTTTATAACTTAACAGATCTACAGAGAATAGACCTCAGTTGTTGCTGGGTGAAACAGCTCTTCTACGGAAAGATGTCTTGAACTTAGCCCTTGTTCGTAGTGGTTACGCAGGAAGTATTCTAACGTTTTGACGTTCGGTGCAACCCCGTATGACCAAAGATCCTTCGACATTTGTTGCGTTACGCCCAAAACATCTTCGACAAATGGCATTGTCACCTTAGTCGCTGACGTATCCGATAGGGCATCAAGTGCCATCGTTTTAGCTTCTGTAAAGGCCTTGAGCAACGCGCCCGGCAACCAGGGGTGCTGCTCGGCTAGGCTACGACGCACACCTAGAACGTGCATGATTGGGAACAACCCAGTGTCTTGATGCCATTGGCGTGCCGCAGAAAAACCATCTTGCCATAGGCGACGGATCTGAGGGTGGCCTTCGTGGTAACAACGTGGCCATCTAGGGCCGATGAAACCATCAATTTCTCCATCGATTAACATCTGGTTTAGGGTAGCGCCTTCAGTAGCGTTCTCGATAGTTACGTTGTCTGGTAGATCAAGTTTGATTTTCTCAGGGCGGCCAGGTTTGTCCATTCCCCCGCGTACCCACGTAATCTGATCAGGGGTCACACCTGCATCTGCAAGGATTGCTCTAACCCATACGTTTGCTGTCAGTTGGTATTCCGCGATGCCTATTCGGCGGCCTTTGAGATCTTGAGGTGTTTCTATTCCTCTATCCGCACGAATATAAACAGAGGAGTGGCGGAATGCACGGCTAAGGAAAACAGGAATTGCGATGTATGGAGGATTCTCTCGAGTCAACGAAACGCAATATGAACTCAATGATATTTCTGAAATATCACATGTCTTGTGGCGAAATGCGTTGAAGAACATCTCTTCTGGAGATTGAAGAAAAGTGATCGGATCGACGCCATCGATCTGTACCCGTCCATCATGAATAGGGCGAGTACGATCATAATCACCCATCGCTAGGGAAAGTTGGAGCTTAGACATTTTTTATCCTTCTTGGTAATTAAGTGTGACTGTGTCACCCGTTTCGCTACTGGTAAGTAGTGCATGACAGATTTCGAGTGAAGCTCGGCCCCATTTGCCATCCTGCAATGGAGTCGTTTGTTCGCGAAGTGCGGCATAAAGTGTGTCAAATACTTCTGCTCGGGCGGTTCTAAAAGGTGCAGGGTAGAATTTGGGTCCATTCGTATCGGTAATTTCCACTCCGTTCGGCGTCAGGCGAAGGTCTCCGTGGTCGCCGAATACGAAAACCTGACCAAAGTGCTCGTGAGTTTCAGCCTGAGGGCAGGTATCGAGTGATGAAAAGCCGCGTGATGACTTAAACTCTGATTCGTCCTGGACGGATTCCAGTATTTTGCGGGAGCTCTTGAATTCCTCTGACTTGGGTATGCCTAATTCAGTAGTGTTCTCCATTAGCCGGTCGCCATCAAAATGAGCGTAGCCCGAGTACGTCAGGCTGGCATAGACACCTTCGCAGAAATCAATCAGCATGCTGTAGGCGCCCTCGGTCGGCCGGTCAGCATCCCAGGCTCCACCCGTTCTGGCGGTAACACGCTGAGCGGGAACACCAGCGAGTCGGCGGACGAGATCGACTTGATGGACGGCTTGACTAAACACTACACCTCCACCTAAGTCAGTCGAAAGCTCCGCCGCTGTTCTTGGGCGATATAAAAAGTCGGTTGCATAGAGCGCATGTATCATCTTTACGCGCCCAATCCTACCTTCCGCGATTAAAGCTTCCGCGAGCTTAACCGGACCATCAAAGCTGTGGCTAGGACCAACAATGATCTGTACTCCCGCCTTTTTTGCCGCTTCAATTAGCGATGACGCATCTTCTAATGAGACAGTCATCGGCTTTTCGATAAGGACGGATTTACCGGAGTTTATAGCGGCTAAAGCATGTTCTTTATGTAATCCATGAGGCGTGGATACATAGACCACTTCCACGTCAGGGTCTGTTACTAGGTCGCTAACATCGGCATAGGTCTTCGCACCAAAAGTTTTTTCAAATGACCTCCTGTGCTCGGAATTTGGCTCCGCGCCAGCAACTAAGGTAACTCCTGGGTGTGCATGGATAGCGGGGGCCGATAGCGCAAAGGCTCTCCCTAAACCCGCTACGCCTAGGCGTATGGGATTAGATATCGAGGACAAGGTGATCACCTTTCGCTCGGGATACACACAACATTATTGTGTCGGACTTCTCGTCATCCATTAAAGCTAAGTCACGGTGATCCACTTCGCCTTCCGTATATTTACATTTGCAGGTGCCACAAGTGCCGGTTTCACAAGAGCTGGAAAAATCGTGTCCGTTAGCGCGCAGAGCTTCCAGTATGGTGTGATCTGCGGGTACAGTTATCGTTTCACCTGATTTGGCGAGTTCGATGGTGAATTCGGTATCGCTATCTCGAATGATTTCTACGGGCATGAACTCCTCAAAGTGAACTCGGCCATCAGGCCAATGTCCCGTACCGCCTTTCACTTCTTCCATTAGAGAGGTTGGGCCGCAGCAATAGATATGCTCCTGCGTTGGCGTCATCAGCAGATCCCAAAAATCGAAAACATCCGCACCATCGCCTGCGCTATAGTGGATGGTGATTGCATCTCCGCAAAGTTTCTGAAGCTCATCAGCGTATGCTGCTTTTTCATAGCTGCGAGCTAAATAAACTACTCGGAATTTTCTGCCTTCTGCTTTTAGTTGTTGTGCCATAGAGTAAATCGGTGTGATACCTATGCCGCCACCGATTAACAAAGCATCGTGCTTCGGACCGAGAGGAAACTCATTTTCAGAGGTTTCTACATCCAGAACCGTCGATACTGTTGCCTGCTCATGCATCGACTTTGAACCACCACGAGAATTGGGCTCTTTTTTGATCGCAACAGTGTAAGCGCCTAGGCTGTCACCAGAATAAACCAATGAATAATAACGATGAGCTCCAGAGGGCGTGGTTATAGAAATATGTGAACCAGGTTCTGCTGGCGGCAACGGTTGACCATCAATTGGAGTTAGGATGAATTCTTCAATTTCTGGCGTAAGGGTGCGCCGAGCGGTCACTTGCAGTTTCATTTTTCTTCTCTCTAGGTATCGCAATATATGGATAGGGTGTCATCAATCTTTAAATCAGGATGTATATGACTTGGATCAATATTAGCAATCTAATAATTTTCAGTCAATAAAAAATTAGATTGCTAATTATGTTGACTGCTGGAAATTAGATATCTATTATTTGTTCCACTGAGGTAATCGAACATGAGACCGGTTTTCTGATAATGCCTCATAGACATATCTCGTCGAGTCGTCGAAAAGAAACGTGATTACAGATTTGGCTGACAAACTGCGAAGTAAGGTGTTTGCAGCCATGTAAAATAAAATAAAACGGAGAAAGGCACGATGCTTACACCACAAGAAAATGAATTGTTAACTCATGTTATGCCAACCGACCCGATGGGTAAGCTTATGCGCCAGCATTGGACGCCGGTTTGTTTGCTCGAAGAAATTAAAGAGTGCGATGGCACTCCAGTATTGGTTGAAGCTTTGGGTTCTCGGTATGTAGCATTCCGCGATACCGAAGGTCGAGTAGGATTGTTGGATGAACTTTGTCCCCACCGCTTGGCGTCTTTGGTGTTCGGTCGCAATGAAGACTGTGGTATCCGCTGCCTGTATCACGGCTGGAAGTTTGATGTGGAAGGTAACGCTGTGGCCATGGCTTCAGAACCACCAGAAGCAGAAAAGTCTATGTGCTCTAACGTGAAGCACAAAGCTTATAAAACAGTTGAGTGGGGCGGTTTCCTTTGGGCATGGCTGGGTGAAGGCGATGCCCCGGAATTTAAAAAGCCAGCATTTGCACCTAATAAAGATGTACAGGTCTCTATCCTCAAAATTCGTCTGCCATGTAACTGGGCTCAAGTTCTGGAAGGTCAGATTGACTCAGCTCACTCTTCATCATTGCACTCTTCGGACATGGTCCCTGCAAAAGTTGAGAGTGCGGCTGCGGATGATCAAGGTTGGTACCGTCCATCAACTGATAAGTCCCCGCGTATGCAGTCTGCTAAAACTGATTATGGATTTCATTACGCTGCTATTCGTCGTCCTATCGCTAACGCTGCAACCCATGACTACATTCGTATCACTCAGTATGTCGCGCCTTACTACGCGTTGATTCCACCTAACACTTCATACAATGTTGCAGCGGTCATCGTTCCGATCGACAATGAAAACTGTAACTTCCACTTTATCGCATGGGGTAATCCTGAAACTACACCAGATACGACTGCTTGGCGTAAATTCGCTCGTGCAGTACCGGGTGAAGATGTCGATCCAATCACTTGGGCTACTGTAGGTACTATGGAAAACCGTTTCCGTCAGGATCGTACAAAAATGAAAGAGGGTGATTTTACTGGTATTGCGGGCATACCAAACCAAGATATCGCGATGTGGGTATCGATGGGTAAAATTGTTAACCGTACCGATGATATTCTTGGTTCTTCTGATTTAGCGATTGTGGAATTCCGTCGCACTATGGTAGAAGCTGCTCAGAAAGTTGCTGATGGTGAACCTGCTATCGGTAGTGCACCATCAATTCTTCAATCGTCAATTGCTTCTTTCCAAGGAGTTGTACCAAAAGAATCGGATTGGCGCGAACTTTGGAAAGAAAACGTAGTGGCTGGATAAACACTAAAGAGGTTGGCTTCCTTAAGGATTTTTAGAAGTGCCAAATGCCCCAGTATGAGTAAAGTCTTGTGCTGGGGTTTTTGCTTTCGAGAGTGTAAAAAAATCTGTGTAAGTGGCATTCTTACCACCGTGTTGAAAGGACAGCAGAATGCCAATATCAGACGAGCTTATTGCTCAACTTCTTGAGGGCTGCTCAAGCCCTGATGACATCCTCGGCGAGGATGGTCTTCTTAAACAACTGACCAAAAAGGTTGCGGAACGCGTCCTGGACGTCGAGATGAATGAGCATCTCGGTTATGCCAAAAATGAGCCTTCAGGCAAAAACTCGGGTAATTCACGCAACGGTAAAAGCCGTAAGTCGGTTCGCAGCATCCACGGTGATATAGAGCTGGAAGTGCCTCGTGATCGTAACGGTACGTTCGAGCCGATGTTGGTTCGTAAAGGTGAGAAACAACTCAACGGTTTCGATGATCGTATTATCTCCTTCTACGCTCGCGGCATGACGACTCGAGATATTCAAGCACATTTCCAGGACACCTATGGTGTTGAGGTTTCTCCAACCTTTATCTCTCAGGTTACCAATGCCGTGATGGATGAGGTTACTGCCTGGCAAAGCCGCCCGCTGGATAGTATTTATCCGATTGTCTATCTGGATGCCCTGGTAGTGCGCAGCCGCGATAGCGGCGCAGTACAAAACAAACACGTTTATCTGGCGCTGGGTATCAACCTTGATGGCGAAAAGGAGCTGCTGGGTTTATGGATGGCGCAGACTGAGGGTGCTAAATTCTGGCTATCTGTAGTGACCGAACTGAAGAATCGAGGCTTACAGGACATCCTGATCGCCTGCGTTGATGGTCTGAAAGGCTTTCCTGAAGCAATAGAAGCTGTCTATCCTCAGACTCAGATCCAGCTTTGCATCGTTCATCAGGTGCGCCACTCGCTGCGCTATGTGAGCTGGAAACAGCGGAAGGAGGTTGCTGCTGATCTGCGTAATATTTATGCCGCATCTACGCTTGATGCAGCTGAGAGGGCCTTGGATGAGTTTGCGGTGAAGTGGGGCGATGAACACCCAACCATCAGCCGATCCTGGCGAGCAAACTGGGAACGCCTGAGCGTATTCTTTGACTACCCACCGCAGATCCGCAAGGTCATCTACACAACCAATGCCATCGAGTCAGTGAATGCGTCTCTGAGAAAGGTAACCAAAACTCGGCGATCATTCCCGAATGATAAGTCAGTGATGAAAATTCTGTATCTGGCCTTGCACCAAATCGCTAAGAAGTGGACTATGCCAATACGGGATTGGAAACAGGCGATGAGCCAATTTATGATCCTGTTCAGTGACAGAATATCACTGTGATAAACCGTCACTTACACAGAAGAATTTACAGTCTCTAATGACCTTCTAAGTAGGCTACCCGATCGATGCAGCGAGGTAGCCTATGATCACTCCAATTCCCAGACCTAACACGCCGCAGCCCCAGAGTAGCTGTTTACGATCAGTTAGTTTGAGGCCATAGAGGTTTTTGATTTTGCTTTGCATCTCTATCAGGACTCGCTGTGTTTCGGTTGCGCCGTTTGTTTCAGTCAGCTGTAGATCAATTTCTTCGACCCGTTTCATGATCGCTTCCAGTTCCTTAGTTACGTCCTCAGTGTTTCTTAGGAGCGGGGAGAGCATATCTCCTGTTTTGGTTCCCTGTATCTCAAAACCCGATTGAATCATGTCCTCAAGTTCGTCCAACCGGTCGTTTAACGAAGGGCGTTGCTCTTCCTGTCTATACCAGTCCGGGTGCAACTCCTCCATTCTCTCAGTACGTTGCCTAAGCACGTACCAGAGATCTTCCTGATCGCTCCGTATGCATCTTTGTTCAAGATCATGTCTTAGCTCTGAGTTTGCGAAAGCACGATCGTTGAATAGCACTGCGCCCAGGAAGTCTTCGCCATCCCGTTCAAAACCTTTCTGGATAAACGCTA
Organism: Neptuniibacter halophilus; assembly: GCF_030295765.1. Classification (NCBI taxonomy): domain Bacteria; kingdom Pseudomonadati; phylum Pseudomonadota; class Gammaproteobacteria; order Oceanospirillales; family Oceanospirillaceae; genus Neptuniibacter; species Neptuniibacter halophilus. The sequence goes on from NZ_AP027293.1 coordinate 26,334, forward strand.
AGTCTGGATGTTGAAAGGCCATGTAAAACGCTTTTCTTAACGCAGGATCCTGATGATCTTCGAAGGCTTTAAAATGTTTACTGGAAGGGAGAACAAGTTTCGCCAGGCAGGTGCGTACTATCTCAAATCGCTCTGCGCACCGATCATCTTCAGGTGATTGCCATCTCTGCATGATGGTCATGGGATCTATTATCGATGGATAGGCTGGTGGAAGCTTTTTTCCCAGGGCTATTAGCAAGTTAGCGGCTTCTACAGTTGTTGGCATGGTGGCAAACAGTCGCCATGCTGCTTTAATGCATTCTCCGCTCCGATACTCAGCTTCACCATCACAGAAATCTTCAGGCCTCTTAAAGGCCAGGCGTTCATTCCAGCATGTGTGAGTGCATAGCAGTATCCACTGGTCTTCTTCCAGTTCGGCAAACGGCTTATTTCGTCTATATAGGTCAACTAGAACTGAATCCGGTATGTGCCGATTCCGCATGAGAGCCTCAAGTTTATCGATCTCCCAGTTGGCAAGAAGCCCCGGTAAAATCTCCGCTAGCCAGAATGGGGACAGCAGCTCTTCTTCAATGATGGTTCCGCTAAGTACTGCCTTCTGAATGGTAGGATCACCTTTTTCATAGAGTTGCTTCCCTGTATCAATATCGATGCCAAAGAGGGCCAAGCCAAGGTTAATAATGGGGTCATCCCGTGATAAGAGAGATTCCTCAATTTCTCTGGAATTCAGAGGTTTCTTACTTTCTCTATTGGTGCGTAGCCAGTCATAAACCACACTTGGTTCTGAGTGCGCCAGACGGTATTTCTCGCTCCACGATTCCATGTAAGACAATCCTTTTAGTTTCAGAGGGTCAGGCCCATTGTTGTTTGGCTTTGGCTGCGAACTCCGGCTTCACGATGCTTACGTGCTGCAGGTTGATAAAAGGGAACATCTGCGAGTCAAAGAGAGAGTTTCCTTCTTCGTTCTGATATTGGCTTAGGTCGCTCTCCTGGAGCTTCCCTGGGCGCGTTTCAATGACTCTAAAATGCTTTCCTTCAGCAACTGGTCGTAGCTTTCCACCGCACTGGGGGCAGTGCTTGCTACTGCGTGCCTCGAAATCGAATTTCCACCAAGCTTTGCGGCACTTTCCGGAACAGGTTTTGTATGGGAGATCGGTTGTAGATGAGTACGTTATGTGATGTTCCGTATCAATGGCGATCATCAGAATTATCCCTTTCTATTGTTGTGGCCAGAGTATAGCAATTCTCTGGTCAATTCAGAGCTTTTCCCTTTCGATCTGCCCCGGCAACCTGGGTCACATATTAAATAGCTCTATATTGTTATATTGCGTTTTAAATATAACTATTAAGGGTTATATTTTATGGAAGCACTTTAAACAGAGGATAAGAAAATGCCTGGGAACACTAAAACGGACTTTGATATGGATTGCGTTGATTCGCTGGTGGTCCAAGTCGATTATGAGGATGCCCCAGATACGCTCAAAGCGCCGGAAGATATGACTGGCTGGCTGGTGGAAGGCGTATCAAATGGTTCCTACCCGATGCAGGATGATGGATTTCCTTTTCAGGGATTTGTCCGGTGCCGGGATCAGAATGGCTGCATAGTGCGCTGCTCTACGGATCTGGACTTCGAAAGTGTGCTGGTATTCGAGCGTGAAGTAGATTTGTCAGGCAATAGTGAAGGCTAAACCGAGGAGAATAGGCTTTATGAGTAAGCTTGGTATTTTCGTAACGCTTTTTTTCTCTTATACTCCAAGAGCCCATAAATCCTCGTAGGTTTATACGGCGGCTGGTAGTGCTGAGAGGGGGTAGGATCCCTCTCAGGTCAAACGCTACCAGCTTTATTTTATCTCCCTCATCCTAAATCTCTGCCGTTCTATTCGTTCACTCTATTTTCTGGCACTGACCTTTCGCAATCAGCGGATTTCTAAACCTGATGCTGGCAAATTCAGCTGCCAGTGTGTCACGGTCTATATACAACACATCCACCCCAGATGCGCCGACATGCGTGGCGTAGATTCGTAATGGCATCATTTCATCATGGATCGTAAATATCTGACGATCCCACCGCAGGACATCCCCTCCAACCGAGTTTTCTTCTATCTCGTAAAGGTGGTTATAGGTAGCGCCTGTGTTGTAGTGCCCAATGCAGTGATAGGTCTCTTGTGCAGCAGTTGGGAGCGTTGTGAGGCAAAGCGTGAGGAGTGCTATCGGATTAGACGGCATGGTGTCCCCCGAAACTCGTATTTGGAAACTTGAGTATAGCCGGGAAACTGTGTGTCCGGAGGTGATCAATACCTTCCCCCAGGCACACAGATTTGAGGAACTGGAGTTAGATTAAGACCTAGACTGATTAATGACCCCTATGTTGAAGAAAAGTTATGTCATCGAGGCTGATGGACTCTTCAAGCTCGGCCGAGGTTTTTATTCTGGAGTACGCAATACCCCACATTACAAAGTCATCTTCTATTAATTCGCATAGTTGACATTAGTAAACATCCAACAAATCCTTATCACTTGAAATACCTGGCTCCCAGAGTGGACTAGATAGTGGAATTACCTCAAACCATTCTCTACGGTCATTGATTCTGTGATCATACAGCCTCGCATGAGCGATTTGCTCTGTAGTTCTTTGGTTAGCAACAGCCCAAACCCTATAGAGCTCAAATGGCAGTGGGGTATTTGTTCGGTACATCTGCTTTTTTCGCTGTATCGGATTGATACTGAAACCAACCTTAAAATCATTGTAATTTCGGGGGTCTCTCATTACATAGACGTGTTGCATACGGTCCTCTCAGTGTCGGTCGTAAAGCTTGGAATACCCGCAGTAAGCCATAGCTTGTTTTAACCCTTCCGTAGACAGCTCTACTTGTTCTTGTGGTGTATCGATCCCTGTCATGTAAGCCTGTACCTCCAGAGAAGGTGTCTGATACAGAATATCGACCAGCTGCTGCGGATCCTCAGGCAGCTGTTTGCTGTCAACGCTGATCACGCTTCCCTCAACGTACTCTCCGTATACATAAAACCAAGCTTCGTGTGCCTGGGGGCCGGAAGCCTGAAGTAGAACCAGTGAGGCCAGTGTCTGACCAACCACAAATTCTTGGCTTACCCTGCAGTCGCCTGGGTCCGAGGTTTGATAGGCCACCCAATCTTGGAAAACCCGCCGTTCAGTGATGTTCGTGGAATAAGAAATGGAATCGGCTAGCGCTGATGAACTAAGCAAAGCGATTGCCAGGCATGCGCGTTTAAGCATGTGTCACCGTCCTTGTGAGATATGATTAAAGTGAGAATTGGAATGGTACTGCGGCCTGCAGGGCAGGGGCAAGGTCAAAGAAACGGAGAGGGCAGGGTATCGGGCGATACCCTGAATGATTGGGTTTAGTTGTATCCTTTCCTGCGTTCTTCAAAGAAATCAGCAGCAGAAAGGCTTTCAGTGGCTCTCAGAGCCGCTTTCATGTGCTTGATGGTCTCAGCCTTTGCTCGGTTGAACGCCTCTATATGCCGCCCTGAGAAGCCTTCCTGCGTGGTTGGAAAGTAATACCCGTTAATACGTGTCGTTGCGTTCTGTTTGTCGTAGCGGGTCATAGGCTGTGAATGGATGTCAGCAGCATTATTCCGTGGACCCAGCTCAACGATCTTGAGCAGATTGAAATCGTAGCCGGCGCATACCCAGCTATCCTGCTCTGCGTTGTGAACAGCTTCTAAGGCTTGATCCAGTGTTACTTGAATCATAACCTCATCGCCATCACCGTTGAGGAAGTTGAGATCCAGGATCAGATCATCCCCCTGTATATGGGAAGTGTTATTTTCAATATGAAAATGTCTGACAAAATCGCCATCGATCTGAAGGCTGTCAGCCTCAACCAGCTGCTGAAGAAACATTACACTCATGGTTATACCTCGTAGGTTGGCTGGTGGATGAGAGCGCCACCAGCTGACGATCATCTGGTTAAAGTTTCAGTGACTTGGAGCGGCTTGAAATGCTGATCCTGAAAACCTTTGCAGCAGGCTTTTTGCGCAACAGGGTGGCAAACCATTCTGCGGGAATAGACACGATGAAATCATCACCAAGCTTGTGACGGGCTTCGTAGTAAGCATTGTCATCAAGGTCAGGGTTCATGCCCTTCGCATATACCACGAAGTTCTCAGAGGAGGTTCCCGGCAAGGTCTCCTCAACCCCCGCCATAAGGTAAACCCCTTTGCCTTTGACCAAATGGAAGGCGCGAGGGAGTTTGGCGGGATCGATCTTGCTTGCATCTGGAAGATTGTTTTCGTCCATGACAACCACACCGTTTGGGTAGTATTCCGGGGTATCTAAATCCCCAAAGCAGGGCGTAGGCGTGTGATTGCTGTCCATGATGTGATCGTAAAGCTTCTGCACATCAGCGATCGGAAAAGAAAGAATAGCCATAACGGTTTCCTCGTAGGTTGTTGGCTGGTGGGTAGGATCACCAGCGTTCTGTTTTCAATTAGTTCGGTTGAAATTCGTACCGGACCACTCGCTTGTTGACCGTAGTGAGCCAGTCCCTTTTTTTGCATTCAGGCTGTTCGTGATAAGCCGAATAGCGTTTGGTTTTTCTATGAACCCCGCCAACGTCAAAGGTCGTTCCATCTTCAAGATGCGCGATCACTTGCCACTTGTAACGGTTGTTACTGGCTATCTCTTCGATTTCAGACTGTGGCACCGGCTTATCACCACGGAAGCGGGATTGGCACTGCTTGAACCGGCTGTTGTGATGCTGATCAGTACCAACGGCCAAATGGGCAAATTCATGGCGAAGCGTTTGCTCCAGTTTTTTCCATGCGGATGTCCCGACAAACAAGCTGCTGATTCGGACGATGCCGGTTGCAGTTGCCTCTCCGTATTTGGCTTTCATATGGACAACCTGCAGATCATGGAACCGGTGAGCCCACTTTGAAACAGGGATTTCCAGAGCACATTCAGCCATTACCTTGTGGGCAAGGTTAACAATCTGATTTTCTGTGATTTTTTCCATAAATAGTGCCTAAATATGTTTGTTTTTGTGTACGAATCGCTTGCAATATTACACATAAAATAAGATAATACAACTATGGATTTGAAAACAGATCGCTTCCTACCAGCGGTCTTACCTACGAGGAAACGAACATGACTGCGATGATTAACCCTTCACTCCTGACCCGCGTTAAGTCCTATATCTACACCCAGATTCAGGAGCACCGTAATTCCAAGCGCGTTTGGCTTCAGGGCCGCAAACTGGCAGAAGCCGGCTTTGTGAAAGGCGCTACCATTTCCAAGCATTGGGATGCCCAGCGTTGCCAGCTCACTTTCCGACTGGATGAAAAAGGCGAGAAGGTTGTTTCTGGCCGTGCGAACAAAACGACCGGTGACGTTACTCCGATCATCGATCTGTTAGACAAAGACCTTGCGCCTGCCGGAACCCGCCTGCGCGTGACCATCATGAAAGGCTTGGTTGTATGTACTTTGCACCACGAAGAGCAGAAAAAATGGGACCGTGAGCAGCGGATCATGGAAGTGATGCAGGGTAAGCGCCCAATGAAGGAAGGTTCCCTGTGTACTGGAGTTGGTGTGTCTACCTTCGGTGTTCACCAGTCCCTGAAGCAGCAGGGCATCATTTCCCAGCTGGAATGGGTGGTCGATGTTGAGCAGACATACCTTGAAGCGGCAGCGCGGAATAACCCAGCCCTGAATGACGATACCCAGTTGATTGTGGGGTCTATTGAAGAAGTGGAACCAGAGCTGCTATCTACCGTTGATGTGCTTAGCGTGTCACTGCCCTGCACCGGTTTTAGCTTGGCTGGCCGTGCAAAACTGGGTCTCAAATTTGGTGAAGCTCACCCGGAAGCAGCGACTGCAGTATTCGGCCTCATGCAGATCGTTAAGCAGACTAACCCCGGTGTGATCCTGTCCGAGAACGTAAAACAGGCGAAAGATTCTGCTACTTATCACCTGATCATTTCCGAGCTTGAGCGTTTGGGTTACACCGTGAAGGAAACGATTCTGGATGGCGCTGATGCTGGCACCATCGAAGATCGTACTCGCTACTTCTTTGTTGCTGTATCCAATGGACTAAGTGAAGCCTTCGATCTGGACAACCTGCCGACACAGGAACGGGTGTACGACAGAATGGCTGATGTGATGGATGAGGTTCCGTATGACTCAAGCATGTGGAAAGCGAATGATCACCTGAATGAAAAGGCGATCCGTGATAAAGCGGCCGGCAAGGGGTTTGAACGCCAGTTCATTACGGCTGTTTCCACGAAAGTAGGTGTAATTGGTCGCCATTATATGAAGGGACGGAGCACCGAACCTTTCTGGAAGCGTGAAGACGGCATGGAGCGCCTTATGACTGTATCTGAACATGCGAAAGTAAAACTGATCCCTGAGAAGCTGGTGGACGGTCTGAGTGCCACCGTAGCGCATCAGGGACTGGGCCAGAGTGTTCTGTTACCTCATATCACAGCGATCATGGACCGGGTGGCAGAAGGGCTGCTGAAATTTAACCGAATGACGCTGGCATGAGCCGATAGCCCTCCCTCCGGGGAGGGAACTTAACCAGACAGTAAGGAGAGCTTTATGAACGAAGCAAAAGTATTGCGCCACCAGCCAGATGACAAACACTATGAGTATGCCCTGATGGGGGAGACATTGGTTTGCCGATACCGTGAAGACAACAACACGGAATGGAACGATGTTGATATTTGGCACTGTGCTGCCGAGAACATTTCAACAGTCGGTGATGCTTGTCAGGCGGCAGATGATGAATTCGGCACCGAGCTGGTGGCTGACTGGAATCGGGCCATTCGAGAAGAAAAGAAACTTCAGCCGCCAGTGACTTACCTAATTCTGAAGCACTTCAGCGAACAGACACAGTATTCGATCTGGTCAACGGAGACCCCATCTGATGACACAACCGGGGCCAGCGGGGCAGGGTATGAAACTGCTCTGGAGGCAGTGAGAGACTTCTACCCGGAAGGATCAAAAACAGAAGGGGTTATGCTGGTGGACTTCACTGACATGGGCGCTGCTTATCTACAGATCACCTATGAGGAGCTTCCTAAGCTGGTGCAGGAGCGTAAGGAACCGATTGAACAATGGCTGGCTCGGCAGTCTGGGAGCAGTGATCAGTGACCTTGGGGTAGCAAGTACAGCAAAGAGCTGGTGGAAACTGGGTACTAACGCCAGCTCTTCGATGAATTTAGAATAGAGGGAGAAAAGGCTTGCCATGTACCGTTAAATGGTACATAATTTAGCTGTATTATTTACAACAGCGGCGCGATCCTACCCGCGCCTCAAACCTACGAGGAACATGATATGTCTATCGATTCTAATACCGTCCTGACTAAAACTATTGGTGACCACCAGCTTAAGGCTGAAATCTCTCTGTGCTGTGTCCTGCACGCAAACTACCCGTTTCAGATTCATGTAACTCTCGGAGCTGAAAAAGTTTTTGTCTACAGCTCTGCGCATATTTCGAATACCAGCGTTCAGGATATGCAGAAGATGTTCGATTCCGTTACCGTTCACACCTGTTGTAATGAGGGATGTGATCATCCGATTCTGCAAACTGAATCAGAAGACCAATCTATGCAGTGTTCTTCATGCCGTAGCGCAGCGGCAAAGGCTGAATTTGCGAAAGCCATGATTGAGATTGACCGGGAGGAACTTGAGGAGCTGATTGCTCGTAAAGAGCAGGGAATGGTTTATCGTACTTCCATCTGGATTCACGCTGAATTTGGTGATGATGAAGAGAAGATCGTGCTTTCCGATCGGCAGCTGACTAAGGCGAAAATCCAGCAGTACGCGAAAGGAGCTGGTTCTGTCACTGCTAAGCCTGATTATTCGGTCTGTTCAATTGATGATTATATCGATTCGCTGAAAGCCCGGATCGCTGAAGCAGAGCAGGGGGCCTGAAGATGAAAGAGAATAATCAAATGGCTAGTTCCCCAGAGATTGCTCTGGGGGCCTTGGCCCTTCTTCTGGGCGATTTGTTGAACTCGGTTCTGCTTGATGGGGCCACAGAGGCAAGAGACTGCCTCGACTGCTTTGAGGACTATGACTGGGTTATGAATCCCAATGGCGATAGAGTCCTATTCGATGAGCTGCTGAAAAAAGGACTCGATGGTGACATGTCTATCACTGAGCTGGATCAGTTCATGGGCATGCTTTCTGCAGAAGGTAACTACCATCATTACCTGTCTATTTATCAGGGGCGACAGGCGCTGGCTGGGCACCCGGTTATGATCAATGGCCGGGAAATCATCTTACCAAAGATATAGAGAACTTATTGGCTGGTGGGCGGTCTACCAGCCAACAAGTGAGCAATGGAATTGATATGTCCTGTGATACCTATGCACGACCAGACCCCGTAAATGCCCCCTGTGCGGTTCTAAGGAAACTCCGGAAAGATGCTAATACTGTTATAGATAAAGCACCTGAGGCATCGATCCTCGAACGTCAGGTATGGAACAGTTCAGATCTCTGCTGTTCGGCATTCTGTAAGGAACCAACAGTATGCATCCAATGTAATGTCCCACTGGATGCGCTTGTCTCGTTGGTGCATACAAATATGTGGGAGAAGGAAAACAAAATTTGGTGTGACGGTTTATTTGGCTCGAAAGGTCTCCATTGCGATGGTTGGCCAGAAGATTTTGGCGACTACTTCCTGAGCCCAATTAAGAGTAAGTGGTTTCCTGCTCAAGGTTCTTCAGAGATTTTAAATGTCTACGCATACGGCGGGGCCGCTCACTGTGCCAACGGTGTCCATCGCTTACTGGGCGGCATGGTGGTACTGCTGAAAGAATTTGGAGATAAGGCTTTCCTAAATCAGGTGAATGTTACTTATCACCCACTTAAGGTAGGGGCTGCGGAGATTCTGGATTTAGCATTGAAAGAAAATTTAAAGGTTGAATCCAACGGTGACTTTATTCGACTTCGCAGATTAATAGGACCCTTTGCTACGTATGACGCACGCAATAAAGATGCGCTTGTTGAATGCTCTCCACGCGATGTGAAGCTGGCAGAGAAGGTAGAGGAGAAGTGGAAGCGAATGCCGCGAGAAGTGATCGAGAAGCTTCTGAAAAACGATTGGCTCCATTCACAATTGCTACCTGCTGGTGGCCTGACCCTCGAACCAGTATTGGAAACCTCTTAATTTATCATCACCTGGTATCGGGTGAGCTGGCTTGAGAGCGCTCAATGGTCGATGGGTAATCCACCAGCTATGGATGGCTATCTGTATCGGATACCAGTTGCGCCAAATGTGCCCTTCTTTCATTAAAGCGTTCTTCAAGCTGTAACAGGGCTCTGTAATACCGAGAATTTTTTGCCCTCTTATCCATGTCACAGTGATCCACCAGCACCAGAACGGCACCTTCAGCTAAACCGAGCTGAAGCGTGTGCCTTGCCGCCTCAGTATCAGGAATGATCGCGTGAGTGGAATAGGGCATGAATGCGTGGGGCTGAATTACCAGAGCGCATCCAATTTTTTGTGCTCGATTGCTCAAAGCACGGAGTTTTTCAGTCACCGGATATCGCTTGGCCATCTTAAATAGATCCCTCAATAAGAATGGGACCGACTATAAGCATTGGACCACCATTGATCAATGTTACCTACCTGGCTCAATGGGAACCCGTTGTTGGTTAGCGCTGGGGGCTATGGGGCCGCTCTACAGTCACCGTAGAATTTTCTGGCTCTGTGTAACGGTTGCCGGCTTTTTCGCGGATACGCTCGATCTCAGACGGATCTGCTTCAACACCGCATTCATTCCCCCGCCCAAACTTTTTCTTTCCGTAGTGGCTGGTGGCTGTAGCATCGCTACCGTGGCCCATTAGTGCTGCGATCGTTTTGATGGCGGTCTTGGCTTGCTTGAGGTTCGCTGAAAATTGATGACGGCCTGAATACAGAACAGGGTTTCTTTTTCTGCTGGGCCAAAGTTTTCGAGTGGTGTAAGTCATGCGGTCCTTACAGGCAGTGTAATAATCCTGAAAGGCTTCTTTGTCGGGGAGATTCTTCACTGACCTGTAATGTGTTAATAGTGTGAGCCATCTTTCTTCTGAGAGATCAGTGAATCTCAGTGTCCGGCTTTCACCATGGGCGCGACCGTTGGTTGCCTTCCCATTCTTAACAATCAGAGTAGGCTTGTCAACGATATTACCACTGGCATCCATCTCCCCTGGGACCAATAATTCTGATCCCCACCACTCTGATGGACGGAGCCCTGTTATCTCCGTGGCCCCCAAAAAGAGTAGGGTGCGCAATGCAGTGGATTCCTCTTCTTTTCCTCCCCGCGAGACATACCTTTCATGAGACTCGATTAAAGCCTTTGTAAGCTGCTCTGAATCGCGCTCTGAAAGTGACTTCTTTTTTGTCGCGCTTGTCTTCGTCGCCTCGCTGCAAGCAAAGGTGCCTATGTCTGCAATGGTGCCTGCTAAATCGGTATCCATTGCTATGGTTTTCATATACCAAACGAGTGCCGCTCTGTTTTGTCTCCAGGATGCCTTGGAGATCGTTTCTCGATAGGCCCCCAGCCAACTTAGGAAATCATCCTCATGAAGATCCCAATCCCTTTCGCGCTCTTTCAGGTAGGCCTGTAGCCGTCCCTGAGCGCGTTTAAGGTAGTCTGCCTCGGTCTTTTCGACCCGTGTTGGTAACGACATTCAATAGGCCCCTATGTTCTTAGGTATCTATTCTCGCTTAGGTCTCTATTTACACCGGGTTTCTCATACAAAACAGGCCCCATTTCGCTCTTGATTTGATAAGCGTTGCCATTTCCCTATACCCCCACGTTACTGCGAGTGTTTTTGCGGGTGTTACAGCGAGTATTTTCCCAAGTGTTACAGCGAGTGTGATTTGAGGAGGATTCTAGCGTAATCGAACATGATTTGCAGAACGGATTATTAAAATATACCTACGAAACGGAAGTGTACTCAGAACTCTGCCGCGATCAGGTATTGAGATGCCTAACAATGGCGTTCTATAAGGGCATCACAAAAAAGCCTGACTTATCAATAAATTAAGCTCTCAAGGTAACTTGTAAGTTCCGTGGAGTCACCTACAAGGCACCTACAAGGTTCCTACAAAGTTCCTATGAGTTACCTACGGGGAACCTCGTAGGTAACTCCACGATCTCTAGGGCTTCAAAAAATTGTTACGATAGGGGATAATTAAAATATTATTGTTAAACGGGATATTAAAAGGCTATGAAGCTACGTTCTATATTTTCACCGCTGGCCGCTGCAGCGATGTTAAGTGCGATTGCAGGCTGCCAAACGATGCAACCTGAAGAACCTAAGACCAAGGCCGTCCCGCAAGGGCCTAGTTTGGTGGAAAGTGATCCTGCGATGCTGCAGCTGGTGTCAATCGCCCAGAACCTTCATGAGCGCACGGCGATTAATGACCAGATTATGACTAGCCGGTATGGCATTCAGGAGGAGGCCAGAGTACCGGTGGATAATCTGCCCTCTGATCTCAAGCGGATCATCTCCTACCCAGGCGGTGCTCAGCTCCCTTTAGAGACCGCGCTTAAGGATCTCTGCCAGAAGGGCAACATTAGTTATATCCATCCCCAAGGGAAAAAGCCGCTAACCGGTATCTATGTGATCTTTGACGGGCAGCTAAGAACTGTCGCTGAATTTATTGCTGATGCAGCCAGACAAGCTGGTTATCGCGCTGACGTTGTTTTCGATATCACTGCAGAGCCTAATCCTTCAATTCAGATTATTTATAAGGGTGCGGTACTGTGAAGAAGCGAATCATCGCCTGTTCTGTTTTGGCCGTCATAGCGTTATCCGGGTGTGGGTCCACTACTCAGCCGAAGATGAATGTTCCAGATGCTGAGATGGTAAGAGCCTCAAAGAAAACTTGGGACACCGATCTGAGTTTAGAGGCATTGCAGTCTTTAAAAGGCGTTAGCGCTGAGGAAGCAGTGGCCTTGCAGGTAGAGACTGGCGATGGTTCCCGCTACCAAGCCCTCAAAAATGCGGCCTATAACTTAGGTATCCAGTCAGGGCTCTATAAAAGAAGGCTGCATCTCAACCAGATGCTGCAAACAGCCCAGCCTCAGCTTGGCAAGATTTTCGACTTCTCTCCCTGGATACTGCCTGGCAATGTGTTTCCCCCTGTCATTACTGAAACACAGGGAATGCTTCAGAAGAATGGCCGTACAGAGCTGAGAGGTGTGCGTCATTCTTACCATATTCTGACCATGCCTCAGGTTTTGATCGAACCTCCTACTTACCTTAACTACCTAGTTCGTCATTATCCCGCCCCATCTCGGCCTAATGCATTGCGCTTGCCAAATGGTGCAGTTGAAGAAAAGAACTGGGCTCTATGGGTACAGGAAGGCTGGGAGATTGGAACGCAGCAGGCTGATCTTCAATATCAAGCGGATGTGAACAGACTGAAGCGTGACCTGAAAGGGATTCGTTTATTCCATGATCTGGTCGCCAAAAAAGTAATCACCATGCCGCGTATTGCTCGGCAGGAGTTTGGTGTCGTGAGATCTAAAGACGGTCGCACACTCAACATTGGTGATGAAGTGCTAAGCATTGTCACTGATTCCAATTTCACGCCTGCGGATGAGTGGGTGCCAGTAATAGGGGAACGTATCGGTGAATAGCAAAGCCAAGTACTTTGAGGCCAAGCTTATACCAGTGCAGCGGCTGCCATCTCAGATCACGCCAGCAGTCTTTGACGAACTCCTGATGATAGGAGCTGAGCATGGCGCATCCGATGTGATTTTTAGATCCTCAACTGAAGTACGGGCGCGTGTCAGTGGCTCGCTCCAGAAAATTAGTGATGCTGCAATAGATGTAGAAGATATTATGACGTTCATTGCCAATTGTGAGACTAAGCAAATGGCAATCAGTTTACAGAGCGGCAATGTAAAGTCATTCGCTTACAGTGTCCGGACTTCTGTGAATGGCGAGATGAAAGCTAAAAGATTCCGTTTGTCGGCTTCTACCGTTGTTGATAAGCGATCTGAATCAGGTGCACGACTCGTATGCCGTCCGATTGAAGACCGTGCACTACCAATCGCAGCACTGAATCTGCCTACAGAACTCCAGTCGATGCTCACCACCCGCAATAATAAGGGAATCATCCTTATTACTGGTGAGACCGGCTCAGGAAAAACAACCTTGCTTGCTTCTGTAATCGATGAAAAGGCCAGACAGGACGGTATCAACATTGCCACCCTAGAGGATCCGGTCGAGTTTAATCTTTCCTACCTTAATGACGAGTCTGCTTCAGTCGTATCGCAAGCAGGCATAGGTCGGCATCTGCCTAATTTCTCAGAAGGGTTAAGGGGTCTGCTTCGGGATAATCCCGATGTAATCATGGTAGGCGAGATGAGGGATCAGGAAACGATCAAGCTGGGCGTAGAGGCAAGCCGTACAGGCCATCTTGTTTATTCCACTATTCATGTCACAAGTGTGGCGGCCATCATCGACAGGATGTGTATCTCTTTTGAGGGGTCTGAGCAGATAGAAATTGCTGCCAGCCTCATTGATAGCCTTCGGTGCGGGGTTAATCAGCAGTTGGTGGCGAAACTCTGCCCACATTGTTCCGAACCTCTATCTGAACTCGATCCAGTCTTAAAGGACGCCGCTATTGATATATCCGGTGCGCGTCAAGCGACTGGCTGTGAGAAATGCGACGGGACTGGTGTATCAGGACGTTACCCAATTATCGAATACCTAATGTTAACCAATCAAACGCGGTTGGAATTGAATGTCTTGCTGATTACCAAGGGGCTGGGGGCGATTACCCACCGACTTATGGAGCTGGTGGAGCAGTACGGTCAATCAAAGTTACAGGCAGCTCAAAGCGCGTTTGAAGCAGGGGCGATATCTCAGGAGGTTTTTGTCTCGATCTTTGTTGAATATCAAACAATGGAGTATCTGAAAAGTGTCAGAGCCTAAGGAGATAAGGTGGTGGGATACTTCACTGCCTATGACGATCATGGGGTTATCTGGTGAGCCTTTTGTGCTTGTTGTATTGATCCCTCTTTTTCCTTTCGGTCCTTTCATCTCCTTTATTGGCTGGTGCTTGCTGGTTAATTTGCTGATCAGTTGGGGATTCCGGAAAGGGTTTATGCAGTTTCTGTTCTATTTAAAGCGCGAATTTTTCAACAACCGCCGACGTATCTACAGCGCAAGGTATAGCAAACGGCGATTTCAGGGTTATTAATCATGTTCAAAAAAGAAAAGTACTTCGAGAAAACCCCGGTAGCGGATTATCTGAAATCGATGAACGATCTTGGCTACGATGGGCAAATGTTAGTGCCAATTATTGCATCCGATGATGGCTATGCTCAGATTAATATGGCCTGGCTGGAGCTGGTTCTGGATGGCGAATCGGTTGTGGCGCGTATTATGGAAGACCAAATTTCAGCAATCGCTAAACGCGGCCAACATCTCAACGCTGCCATGGGCGGTGCAACACACCTCTATGGAGTAGAAGAGGGGGGAGTAGAGTATTCGGTTCATCCCTACATCTTCGAGCCTGAAGATACACGCAGGGCTGAATACGCTACTTCTGAATTGAATCTGTGCCTGATACACGCGGGCCTGGATCGGCTCGGTCTGGCAGGGGAAAAGGTGGCGCTCCTCACCGGTTTACCTTTGGAAGAGTGCCTGGATGGAGAGAGCGGCTTTAACGAGATGCTTATATCCCGGAAAGTGAAGAACTTGCGCCGTAAGGTCTATGTCGGCAAGTCCGGAAACCCGTCTGCTGAAGTCGTATTTGCGGGTGTATACCCGGAAGCTCTGGCTGGCATGATGGATTACATGCTGGATGAGTACGGTAATTTGCGTGATGGGGTGGAAGAGAATGTGGCTCGTTTAGCAATCGATATCGGCGGTAATACCACTGACCTAGCCATTGTGCTTCCTGGCGGCGTTGTTGGTGAAAAGCTTACCCTGAAGCAGGGCGTTAAGCATGTTAAAGACAAGCTACGCCTCAATCTGATGAAGCGATTCGATTATGAGCCAGACGATATGATGCTGGAGCAGGCTTTGAAAACCTGCAAAGTGTCGTGGTTCGGTGGTCTGGAAGAAGATGTAACCCCTGAAGTAGAAAATGCTGTTGATAGTGTTATGTCTCCACTTACCAAGCAAATTGATGCATTTAAGAAAAAAATCCCTTCATTGCGTGAAATCGTTGGCTTTGGAGGTGGTGTGGCTTTGATGGAAGACCTGATCCGCGAGAAAAATCCAAACATCATTATCATCGACAACCCTGCCGGGGCAAACGCCCGCGGATTCCTGAAAAGTGCTTTGCTCTATAGCTTCGATGAAATCATGGCTGATGTTGAGCGGGCCTTGAATGCAAAGGTTAGCACTCCAACTGAAGAATATGCTGCAGGTTAGTTATGGGTAGTAAGAAACTGATACTTACTTTGCCAACTGAATTGAGCGATCTGGAAAACGCGGCTGTAGACCTCTACAACACTGCACCGCGCTTTTCCAAAAGTCGTAAGGTGCTTGATCTTATAGAGGGTGGAATGATCCTCAAAGAGATGGGGTTGCTTGAATACGTGGTGGGGCTGCGTTCTGCGAAGGAGATGATCGGCGCGAAGGAGTCAGATCAACTTCATGCATTGAAGCATAAGGTATACACAACACTGGACGGTGCTGCGGCTCTACAGCGGTCAGACAGCGCCGTACAGCAAAAGGTATCGTCTGCGCAGAATGTCGCTACTGAATCGCCATTGCCGCCCTCAGAGACACCGCAAGCGCCTGCTCATGAGTCGCCTCAGATCCCCCAAGAAGTGCGTAAGGAGGAAACGCGGGATGAACCGGAGAAAACCATTCCTAAGTTGAAACGAAACATTGGGGAAGGAGGTAAACGTCCTTCAGCGGGCTTTGCTGGCATGATGCAGATACAAACAGGACAAACACATGAATAAAGTATTGTTGAGTTCGATATTAGCGGTATCTCTTGTTGCAGTAGAGGCTCAGGCGAGGCTGGTTATCATTCAAGATGATTCGGTGATCCAGGCAAGAAAAGAGCAGGCCGCTAATGCTGCAAAAGTCCAGGCTATAAAGGAACAAGAAGCTGAGCGACAGCGGTTGCTGCAAGAAAGTGAAATGAAAATTCGGAATGCTACTGTTCAGTTCGAACAAACGAACTACCAGGTTATTGCTGACCGGACTGAAAAGGTTATAAAGCACTTTGGTGTACCGCCTAAGCAGTTACCGGCCCTTGGCGGGGCTGCTTTAGATAGTCCTTTCTGGATGGCGATGAATGCGATCGTACCGACTGGATGGAAGGTTTATTTGGATAATGCTGTTGATGCCCACCTGCCTGTGAGCTGGAGTGGTCAGAGATTTAACTGGATAGCCATTCTTCACCAGCTGGGCGTGCAAAAGCGTTTGGCGTTTGATATAGATTGGAATCAACAGGTTGTCTTGGTGCGTAAACGGAGTTCTGCGATAGATTATCTTCGGGAGCAGCATCAAGCTCGCAATAGTTCACAGGAGTTCTTGATCACAGTTGATTCTGAGAACAGTGAATCGATCCCCGAAGGTGGGGAGGGGGTTCTGGTTATCAATGGGCAGCCGGTTAAGGTTAAGCGAACCGAGCGCTTAGGCAGGCCCAAAGAGCGGCAGGAACAATGAATCAAACGGGCTTATGCCCGTTTTTTTGTGCTAAAGCGAATGTTAGCGTGATTTTCATCGGCTGGAATCACCTACGAGTTACCTACGAGTTACCTAGTGGCTTAAAAATTACATTACTGGATATGGGAGTTACCCAGTAAGTACCTACGAGTTACCTACGAGTTACCAAAAAAATCCATTCTCAATCAAAAAGCCTTGCTCTTTTGGGTATTGACATGTATTATATAATTGGGTTTAAGTACGCATAAGGAATAATAAAATGGAACAAGTTGCACAGATCTCTGCCCAAGAGCAGGGCAAAGAAAAAAAGCCTTTCTTCCTGTTTCGGATTTTCATCTGGATCTGGGCTAATCCAACAATTTCGGCATTTGTCTTGGGGTTTACTTCATTCTGCTTGACTTTGTTTCTCGATAATATGCAGATCATCTTGATTGGGGGTTATTACATCGGTTCGGGGACTGATTTGCTGATTGGAGGGTTAACCTTTGTAGCCCAGCCGGAAGAAATGGCTATCAACCATTATCTGTATCAGGTCTATTCAGTAGAATTCTTTTTATTGCAGATGTATTGCGTAGTCTTGTTGCTGCTGGGAGGGAGCGCATTAGCGCTTGCTCCTAAAATGATCTATCGCACAGTATTGTTCGTTAAGAACAACACCAAGTACGGATGGGGTGGCGTAATCGCAATGATGATTATACCAGTGCTACCAGTGTTTTTTGGCTACCCTATTTACATGGGGTGGGAAGGTTATAGCATCGGTAGTGCTGGTGTCTCTTACTACCAGAAGGTTTCGTTAGATGGGCCGGGGGAAGCTGCTTTTTTGGCGCGCAGAGTCTATATTCCTGATGCAGTTGGTAATTCTCCTTTGGACAAGGCTGACTCGTTGATCGTGGCAGCGGCTAAAAGAACTTACAGTGGTGACCCTCAAGAATTCTCGGCTACTGTGCGGATCAAAAGTGGTTACAATGGTGAAGTTACAGGCTGGTGGCCTCCAGTGCAGTGTCGATGGTTTAAGGTTGGTTGTGAAAACTGGCAAAAGGTCGGCCTCACCAACTAACCCGCAGTAAATAGAAAAACCCGCATAGAGCGGGTTTTTTTTGTCGGAACCATGCTTCTTTACGTGAGCAGGTTGTTTTGTTGTTCCTGCTGTTTCTGTTGTCTGTTGGCTCCTGTCCCACCAGCGCCGGCACCGACATTGTGTTGAACATTGGATTGCCACCCAGCAATCATTGTTTGCCCTTTGTTTTCACCAATATTCTCATGAGCTGTTGAGGTGGTTGAGCCGTAATAGATTGGGATCTGATCTGGAACCTCATAAATTAATGATGTGCAGCGATATACGATTACCAACTCAAACATCACATAAATAATGACCATGACTAAAGCCCCCCAGATGTGGCTGAACGACTCAGAATTAGCCATAGGCGCATATTCTAGGAAGAGTGAGGTAAAATGCCCCATCTCGCGCATCAAAATCTGCGCGACATGCCAAGTCATGACCATGATGCTGGGCCGGGCCAAAATGGTGATCATGGTAATCCAACCCTGTTTAGCATGATCGCCAGCGTAACCATCACCGTCTGGCATTGCGTGTGCGGCCATCCAGAGAGGGGCTGCCATAAATGCCACAATAACTAAAAGATAATTGCCAAGAACGGCTAGATCCCACATGAAGAAGGGAAGGGCCGGTAACCAGTATGCAAGGACAGACCCTATGGCGATTAAAATAGGGCCTATGCTAAAAATCATGGAAACAAAGTTTTCAAGGAAAGCGCCTGCTGCCGCAATACCTCCTTCAGAAAGTCCTCCCGATACGTGGTTGACTACTGTTCGTAAAGCGGAGTCTGAAGATTCTTTGTTTGTTATAAAGGCGCTTGCTGAGTCCAGATATACACCAAGAAATATCATAGAGAAACCAGCGGTAGTCATACGGTATCCTAAGTGCTGTAGATTGGTGATCGGATCGTAGTCTTTAAAGTTAAACTGCGAGTCAACGAGGAGTGTTTTCATCATGCTCGAACTCACATTTGAGAAAACTGCTTCTGCATCAGCATCCTTGTAAAACTCACTCATTAAATATTCAGTATCCAGCTGCTGCCAGGCCTCGCTATCAGATGCCCATGGTGTGTCTTTGTTACCAAGCTTGTTAGCGTTAACGCTTTCAAAGGTGTCCTGACTCTCATATATAGCCTGATTGAGTATATGTAAGGTCCGGGTAAAGCGTTCGCTAATGAATTCATCCTCTAGGGATTCGATGGAAAATTCTTTTCCTGCGGGTGCTTGGGAGCCGAGTTTAGATAGGAAGTTCTGTGCGCGAGATTTTTCTAGCCAGGTGAATCCATTGTAGATCCATCCCCTTTTAGCAGCGTAGGCTGTTGTGTCCTTTTGCAGAGTTCCTTCAAGGTTTTTATTCCATTCTTTTTCTAGTGCCTGCCCTCCTTCGCGGAAGGCGATGAATAGCTCTCTATTGTATGTTTCCTTTGCATTAGCATAAGCTGCTGATAACTGCTGTAGGTCTGCTTTTTGACCGGGTATGATCACCCCGGCGGTGATGCCATTAAACAGTGTATTATGGGTTTTAATAACTGCCTGCTTGTGAGATTCCACAATCCGGTTTCTGAGTTGAATCTGGTGTTCGTTCATTGTTCCCCAGATGCCAGTCGGGTCAAATGCTTCTCCTAAGTATTGATCGTTGTCGACGGTCATTTCTACTTCGCCACAAACAGCATCACCTTCGGCGTTTTCATATGACAGTTTGAAATGTGCCGTATCAGAAACGAACCATTCATCTGAACTGTTGTCTTTTAGCTCTACTTTGTAACGTGAATCATAAAGCGGGTGATCCTTGTAGTAATCATTAACGGCGGCTGCGCATAGCGTGGATTTGCTTATTGATGCTATGACACGATTGATTTTTAGTGCATCAGGGCGGTAGGGAGTAACGCCGCCATTCACGAAAGTGTACTTCTGGCCCTCCGTATTCACTAAATTAGCAATCCACGATGCCTGCATACCCATGAAGGCGACCAATACTTGAGCAAGACAAAACCCTGACACCACGGGCAACAAGCCGCATAAAGAGGACAGCGCCCTGATTATTGACATTGTATCGTTGTATTTGGAGCTTTGAACTTGGCCTGAGGCACCGGAGACCAGCACTTTTTGCATTAAAAAGGCGAAAATTAGCCATACCAGAACAGAGAATGTAGCCAGATTGAACACCATGAACATGCTTGCGAGGGCAGTATCCATCTCTCCTTCCGGTACGGAGAAGACTGCGTAATCCGCAACTCCGCCAAAGATCGATCTGTATACGTTCTCAGGTGTTGGTGTGCTTGATGATATCCCGTTGGTATCGGAGGCCTGCATTGTGAAATCAGGCAGGCTTTGCATGACAGAATCTGCAGCAGTTGCAGTACCTGAGAGCAATATCAGCGCCATGATCGATAGTTTCAGCCACTGCATCATAAAATCCCATTTGAACAAATCTTATTATACCGTATCATAATAATATATTACGGGTCTGCATTATAGGATAGGTATGTCTGATTCACATGGCTCTGATCAGTTTTGGGATGAAGATTTAGCGTTAAGCGAAGTCATGGACAAAATCCAAGAGTATGAAACATGGGTCGTTGAAGATCCTGATGTTCTTCAATCTATGGATGAGTCGGTGCGACAGGTTCTTGCAGCCATTGATACCCAGTATCAGCGCATGCAGGAGTACCGGCCAAATGGCGATCATTCTGAGTTTCTTGAATCGATGTTAATCATCCTGGGATTTATGCCTGCGAAGAAAGCTCTGTATTACTTAACTTCGTTTCAGCAGTACCAAGGTTTTTTTGAGGCGCTGGCGAATAAGTTGAGCGATGCTCCCCCGTTAAAGGATTACGCAAAAACCCTGCTGGCTAGAGCCAGTGTGCTGCAACAGCGTCAACTGCAGATGGCTGTGAACAGCCAGGAAAACTTCAACCAGCTTACTCAGGCTTTGGAGCGAATCTTTGAAAAAGGTTAAGACCATAGCAGGTGCATTAATTGCCTGTACCACAGTATTGATAGCGCAGCCGGCTGAAGCTCTTTCGCGTGAGCAATTACTTGAAAATTGCAAACCATTGCTGGATCTCGCTAACAAAGCTTTATCTGATCGGAAGATGAAAACAGCAATTGAGGCCAATGCGATTGATGGTGGCGGAGCGCTCAGCGAGGCATCTTGCGTTGATAACCTCCTCGACTTTGAATTTGATGCATTTATGAATGTAGGCGGCTTTGAAGGGCTTTTGGGTGGTCTTTTTGAATCCATGAAAGGGCAGGTCAAAGATAGCCTCAAAAACATGACATGTGATTTTGCAGATGACCTCAAAGCAGAGTCAGACACCTTTCTGTCGTGTACGGCCAATATGAGTGTAGATTTGGCAGTTGCAGGTCAATTACCAACCCCGAGCCTGGAATCTTGTTTAGGCACCGGTCTAGATGGCAGTGGCTATGACTTCAGTTTTTCAGGCGGGAACGGGAACTATGGAATTTCCGAGCGCTTTGAAACGGGTGGAGGGACCAGTAGTAGCACGGGGACTCAATCATCACAGCAACTACTGGATGCTATTGGGAACAAGGTAAATCAGTTAAACCAAATGGGTGGGCAGTGATATGAAGAAAACAGCACTGGTCATTGCCATTGGAGGGTTATCCCTCTTACCGGTTGATACAGCAAATGCATGTGGTACTTGCCGCCAGGCTAATTCTTACGGGAATTATGTTGTTGGTGAAACGAATACAGCTACAGGTGAGGTTCGATCGGCTACCGAAGCTATCCGGATTGGTTTCGACATGATGATTACAGCCATTAAGGCTATGTCGGATAACGTGACCTCAGAATTACATAAAGGTCAGGTAGTTCAGAAAACGATGCTCGATGAGCTGAACCGGCAGATGGAGCAACGTGAAAAAGCTGAATACATCGTTGAGTCTAACCAGTTTTACGAAGAGCGTTACGGAGAAAATAACATTCCTCTTAGCGCTTGCGAGGACTGGAGCGATGCCTTAGCGATGGCAGTAGCTAAGGACCAAACAGAGGAAGAATTGCGTGGTGCTATCGATACATTCTTTACTGAATATCGCTTGGCATCCCCTGTAGATGATTGGCGATACCATAACAGGACACTTGAATTTGCCAGTGCCGGTGATGTGGATCTAAACCAAGCTGTCTTATCTAACGATGAGGTTCAGCAGGCTGTAGAAATGATTAACCAAACCATAGAGCCAGTACCTGTAACTCCGTTGCATCCTGATGCTGTTGTGGCTGAGTTAAGCGCAGATGATCGTGCGCTTCGCTCTCAAATCCAATCTTTGAATCTACGACTTGATGCACCAAAGCAGGCCCTAAAAGAGCAGGTAATGCTTAAAGCCCCCATCGTTGATGAGGAGACATCGGTTCAAAGTATTCTGGAAGAGCGAGCTTATGATGGGATCGATCCAGAGACACTGGCCGATATCAGCAGCGGTTCTGAAATGCGTACTTTAAGGACTCTTTTACGGGACCAACAGTATGGCAATGTCATGGTCTACGAACACTTGAAAGCGAGTCTACGTACAACTCGCATCATGTCTATGGAATTGGCTGCCCGGTCGGATATGACTCGCAAGGGCTATCGATACCTGCAAAACCAACTGGATGCTAAAAATGCTGTTCGGTAAACGCAAGGACTCAAAAGCATGGGCGACCGCTTTAGGTGGTTTATTTATTGCCGGGGGGATTACCGTATCTACCCCGGTTATGGCTGGTAGTTGCTGTGGCTGTGAGCGGTGCGCTTCTCAAGCAATATCGCGTGCTAAGTCGAAGTCAGTTACAGCGTTTCAGCAGCTTCATGCCTCAATATACGAGTTGGGCCAGGTCTTTTTAGGAAAAAGTAACGAGACCACTCAGGCTATCTATGCCGCCTCGGAAAACATTACCACCAAAGTGAACGTAGGTTCGCGTGTAGAAAAACAAATGCTGGATGGTCTTAATGCTCAAATGCAGATAAGGCAACGCCAGGCATCGACACTTCGCCGTAAGCGTGATCTGGAAGAGACATACAACCCCGAGACCGTCCCTGAAAACCTGCTGCTGGCTTATGGCACCCAGGATAGTTTTAAGGCTTCTGATTACAAAGGCTTTGTCTCCAGTTACGGAAATCTGTATCCAGAGATGCTTAAACAAAAGCGTAGTGCATTACTGTCACAGTATGTCATCGACTCTGATGAGATGGAGCAAGCACAGTCATTGTTGTGGGGTGGCCCGATCAAAGACAGTGACGAGGCCGCAAACCTTGTGTTTGTCACCCAGCAGTTGCTCTTTGGGGGCGATGATAACCCTTATTCAGATGTTATCGGCGCAGAAGGTAGTGAACCGGGCATAAGTCGAGATCAGGCGCGGCTGAGTGCTGACAGGGTTGTTTGGTCGGCGCGCATAAAACCTGCACTGGATTTCTTCGTCCTCGATCACAGTCTACGGACTCGCCCCAACGAGGAAGTAGATAGTGTTATGGAATGGTTGGATGAAAACATAGAAGAGTCACTAATGAATGCAGAAGGGATGGTGAGCACCTATGCAAACGCTTCCCGCGCTGACATCTATGAAGGTATGGCAGTGGAACAGAAAAAGCTCAACTTGCTTCGCTATCTCAATCTCAGCCTTCAACAGATACAAGAGCGAATTATTAGCACTGAAGTTGCTTTGGACCTGGATGCAGAGGCTAAAGGTCTCCGGTATATCGTAAACAACGAAGATTTTACTACCCAGAGCGAGAATAAAGATGGTTAAAGCTGTACGGAAAAATACGCCTCCGGGTGGATCATTGTTGGAACAGTTTCAAGCATTAGGAACACCAGATGAAAAGCTAGACCAGATTGATTTTGCAACAGAAGAGAGTACGCCGAATAAAGACGAAGTGATAGAGCCCGAGAGTAAGGGCAAGGGTGAATCGAATGAATGACGAGCAACTGAATGACCTGCCAGAAGAGTTTTCTTCTGACCTGTTAGATCCGCGTAATGACCCTGAATGGGAGTCTTACCTGAATTTCTTGGTGAACGGAATCCGGCCTGATTGGATGCCGATGGATTATGAAATTTCGGATGAAGTGCGGGAGTCTGTTTTGTCTGCACTTGATACACCGACTTCACCTACCGTGGTCAGTCTTTTTCGTGAGTTCCAAGCCTTGAGTAGTGGCGATAGAGCACACTCCGAGGTAGCAGAATTTGGAGAGGTCGAACCAGAAAGCTTTGTGCAGGAAGACGATTTTCTCAGCAATCTGGAGGACAACTATCAGCCCGTATCTGGATCATTGTTGGATGATTTTGAGGAAAAGGCTGAGCCCTCGTTGGAATCCTTCGGGCAAGAAAAGGATCAGGCATTCAATATCGGAGAACTTCCTACAGATTATGACATGAGCATGGGGGTGAATGTAGAAGACACGCCCGAGCAACAGGAAGCGGCTAAAGAGATTGATGATAGTCGGGAACAGAGTAAACCTAATCAGGCAGACGTTATTGAAGCAATGGAAGAAGCTGCCAAGCGGTCTGCGCAACAGGTTAGCTCTGGACCTGCGGAACCTCAATATGCGAGTCACCCATCCCAGCCGACAACTCTGCAGTCATTAGGTCAAATGGTGAGTTCGTTAGCTCGATCCGGTGCGAATCTGGTTAAAGGCATGGAAGGAGCTACTGCCTCAATTTCCAATTGGGGTGAAAAAAAGTCTGTTGATAATGCTAACTCTGTTTCGCAAATGACCGAAAAGGTGAATCAGGGAATTCGAGCACTTTCAGATCTTAATCCTGCTCAGGCTTTGGCGCATGTAAAAGATATGCGGGAAAAACACCTCTCTTCAAATATGCAATCTATCGCGGATTTGATGCACCAGGTTCGTACCGATATGCAGGCATTAACAGTGGAAAACAGTACCGGATTCTCTGTTGCTGAAATGACCGCGAAAGCCAAAAACAGTGAAGATCCTAAGTTGGCGCAGCTGTTCAAGCATCAATTGAAAGAGTTCATCACTGAGCAAGGCACTGATAGCTTGCTGCAAAGTGTCGAGATGATGGCTGATGGGAATAGCATGATCGCTCAGTATGCTGAAAACGCACAGCAACTCGCTGCCCGTCTTGGTGAGGATATCGAACCTCACTTGGCTGACGAGCTTGAAGCTTACCAACGTGAACTGAAGGAGTCTGAGGGCGTTCTTGGTGATCTTTTGGATATTGCACAAGAGACCGGCCTGTTGTCCGAAGACGACCAGAACAAAATGCGTGAGGCGTTTGAAAGCCTTAAAGCTTCGCTGGCCGGCCTGGCTGAGAAGTGTGCGCAGTTGTTTACGAAACAAGTGGTTGCTGGACCCGGTATGTAAAGCAGGTTATGGGGTGATATAGGGGGCTGTAAAAGCCCCCTTTTATTTGGAGTCATGCGGAATGGAACAAAAGATAAGCCTTGATCAGGGAATCGAAACGCCGATCCTTCTAAAACAGGGAATCGAGTGTAAAGCCCTTCTGTTAGATACTGATGGTGAACAAAACTATGCCATTCTTTTAGACAATGTATCTGATGAGTGGGCACAGAATTTACAAGGTGACACCTTTCTCCGCCTGAGCCCTAATCGATTTATCACTACTAAGCCTATTGCCAGCTTAAATTGGGGGGCCATTTTCCCCGGAGTCAAAACCCAATTTACCCAGCCCACGCCGGTTAAAGCCTCAAAGGTCGGCAAAACAATAGGTGTGCCCCCGGAAGTACAGGACCAGATAAAAGAATGGTCTGATGATCATATCAGAGCACTGATTCAGACTATGGGTGATCGATCATATGTGGCGAGCTTTGATGTATATCGGCATTCAGCAATTCAAGGCCACATAGAGAAAAACTATGTGGCTACGATACTTGAGGCTGCGGCTGAATCTGTCATAGCTCTCAAACCCCATGCGCTCCATTTAGTTGCGTTTCTCAATGAGCTGTACCGTGAGAGTGGTCAGGATCGTACAGCCGTTGTCGATACCGCCAGGATCTTTGAAATTCTATCTGAAGATGATTCTTTTGAAGATACCGCTATCACGGGTGCTTTGCCGGATTACCTTTCTCGAAATGAGCGTTTGTCTTGTTGGATTGATCGCCAGCAGTGTGTGGTGGTCGTTCATAATTCTGCTGCCCAAAACCTCAGTTTTCATCAGTTTGATGCACTATCTGGCTGCTATCGATTCTGTAGTCATGAAAAATATACCGTGGCGTGTGATGAAACGAGTATCAAGTCTATTAAAAAGCTGGTAGATGCTTATCGATGTCGCTGGCCTTGGAACGCAGTACGGGGTGAATTAGTTCAAGTTGCTCAGGAAAGTGCCAGTCGTTTTTGTCAGAGCAATGGTCATCGGTTTATTTATGAAGCCGAAAGTGGGTCAGGCGATCGTATTTTTTACGCGGATCCTCATAGCCGTCTTATATTCACCTGGTCAGAAAGCAAAGTATCCTCATTCAGTGATGGTGTAGAGCAATGGCTGTCAAATGAGCGTGTGGGGGACAGTGATCTCAGGTATCTCATTTGGGGTGATCTTCCAGATCAAGGCAATGCACATAAAGAAACAGAGTCAGATTGTCCATATCCGACTGTAGACCTTTCCCAAGAGGATTGCTCCCGAGTCGATAGAAGGCGTTTGTTAGTTTCCGATCGTTATCTGTCTCCTTTGTATCACTTGGAATCTAACCGATTTTCGCTGGCACAACGGATAACATTGTTTCACTTCTACCATCTGGTTACGCCGAATTTTGTTCAGCAGGTACAGTCTCAGTCTTCAGCGGAGCGGTTCTGCGGCGCTGTTGAATTGGTTGGTAAATTCATTACTGATCTTTCAGATACTGATTTGCACAGTCTGCTGAATGGTTTGAAGTTGAAACTGGAACAGTTGGGCTACTTGGATACTGCCGGGGGAACTGGATTGGTATCAACGCTGACTGGAAAAGGTAAGCAACTGATTTCCGATCTGCAGTGTGCATCTATCGATATCAGACAAAAATTAGTGCGGTTCTTATCAGATGAATCCTATCAAACTCAGCACCTATCAAGCCTGATGAGTCTCAATTGGCCTTATGAGAGCCAATGGTGGGTTGTTGGATTTGAATTCTTCATGGAGAACAGCGGCTGGACTGTTGCTCGACAGGGGCAACGGTTTTTTCAAGCCCATCGATCAAGAGAATCAGCTGTAGAGGCCTTAAAGCTGCACATCACTCGCCAGCGGGTCAGAGAGGTAGATGATGGGTACTACTTCTACTCGAAACAGGGGATGCGTTATCGAGTCCCAGAGGGATTCAGTGGTGAATATATTGATGGAGTGCCCAATGTTCTGTCTGACAGGCCAGAAAAGGCAAAGCTAACCTGTAAACCTACAGAAGATGGATTTTCTCAGCTGGCAATCGCGTTTGATGGTGATGATCTTCTACCTGGTGTAGAGGAAAAAATCAGCTCCGCATTTCATGATATGTCACGGATCATCGGTATTCCTCAGAAGGTTGTTTCGTTTGAGGGATCGCTAGAAATTCATGGTGCCGGGGATAATGATCGACCGCAGCTGGCGCTATGGTCCCATGACACGATCGCTCACTGTCCAATGGGTGGGATCGCCGCAGCGTGGGGCGAAATTTATTACGGCTTGTTGGCTGGAGATCCGGAAGCTTACAGTCTGTATTTCCCAGAAGTAAAAGATTCTGCTTTTCAGGTACTACTGGAGGAGATCCAGTACATCGATAAGCCCTACGTACTCTCAGCTCACTGGCTTGCTATGGAACGAGAGGTTGTGGATGAGATTCAGGCTGTATATGGCTTTGAGCCTCAGGAAATGATCGGGAACCTTTCCCCAGAAGCTTTCACAGAGCTGCTGGCGGCTCTTGATATAAAAGATGATGCGAAGCCATTAATTAGTAAGGTAATGCGCTTGAGAGCTAACACAGGGCGAAATGAGGAGGGTAGAGCAACACGGAAGGTTCATAGCCCGTATCTGAAGGCTTGCAGGAAGTTCGTTGACCTGTCAGCTGACGCTGGAGCTATACAAGGTCGATCACTGTTTGCGAGAGCTTTTGAGGCATGGGTGGAAGATTCATTGATAGCCTCCGGGGTTAGTAATGATGTCCTTGTGTATGGTACTCGCAACGAAGATCGTCTGGGCTTTGATATCTATCCGGAAGGTGGCGAGCGTTACCGTATAGGTAGAGCGTTTGATCGATATTTTCTGCAGTCGCCTGATTTGTAGCAATGTCCATGACCTGACACTATTTAGAATATGTCGCGGATTATGAGTCTTCACCCAACGGATTTAAGTTAAAGGATATAGCAGTACATGAAGTTCAAGCACATCTACCTGCCGATTGTAGGCATTTTCCTATCGGGCTGCTTGGCCCAGCCGCAAAAGACTGACACTCCATTGATGCCCGAGCAAGAGCCTCGCATGGCCGTTGCGCCGGTGCAAAAGCCACCAGCTCCGCCCAAAAGGGATTATTCGGTGCCACCGGCCATCAAAGATGAAGAAATGGATCTCAACAGTGGTGAAGCCGTCCGGATTTCTATCACCCGATAATTCTCCAGCCAAGACACAAGAGGGCAATGTATGAAACCCAGTAGACCGATATGGATCTCTGTCATGATGCTTGTCTTGTCCATTCTTTATTTATTACCAGAAACCATTTTTAACGCTCAGTTGGTGGCTACTGCTGGTGGTAAAGGAAGTACAGAAGATGATCTTCGTATGGTTGAGTACTTCGGACGAACAGTAAGCGGTATAGGGGCAACGCTATTAATCGCGGACCTCATTCTCAAGGGACGCGCCGCAGTTTCTGCATTGCGGCTTGTAATTACGTTTGGCCTGATCGCTATATTCGTATGGCCCACGGTCTTTTTTGGGCAGAAGTGGGTTGTAGATCGGTATCTGGTCGAAGACACAACACCCCAGGAGAGGCAGTACGCCTATCTCACTCAGATTCTTCGTTCGGCCTTAATCTCTAACGCGGTAGTGATTGAAGATATTCCATACGATCCGGATGAAGCTCATTCTGCATCTGAGCAAACCTTTCTAGCTCTGTTTGGCGGCATTGTTTATGCCGATAAAGGGTTACTTGCTTCACTCGAAAACAAGCAGGAAGACATCATTACAAAGTTTGTTCGTAAAAGTGCGAACGATGGGTTTGATGAATACTACGGTCGATATGTTGAGCTGCGAACCGATATCCGGAAACAATTTCAAGATTATCGACACCGGGTTAAAGACTATGATCAGGCCTTGGCGACGAGAGATAAGCGGTCAGGCGCACTTTGGAAGAAGGTTAATGCTGAAGTTGATTCGGGGTGGCGCTCCTATCAGCAAGCTTCAGATAAAACGGTTGAAGTAGCTCAGCAGCGAGCAGAAAAACTCGCTCCTCAGGTTTATGACTATTTTAAACGGCTAAACCAATGTAGCAGCCAGTCATGCCGGGATCGCTTGAAGAAAGGGTATGACTCCAAAATTAAGCGGTTGGGTATGGGTAATATCGAGCCTGAATATTGGCTCATTAAAGAAGAAATCAGCACAGGTCAGAACATCCTGAATTCGGTGTTGATGGGAGCGTTAACAGGCGGCGCTTCCGTATTGATGCAGGGAGTGGATAAGGCTTCTGGTGGTGACGGTGGTTTTAAGGATGCGAAGTATAGCTATACAAATAATGTCGCTCACTATCATGTGAGAGTGCTTCAGAAAATGGCACCTGGGTTTGAAAAGAAAACAGGCTTGCCACTAGGCATCTCCAGTAAAACTGACTATCGAATGCATAAAGGAACCGGCAGTCGTGTTCGCAGTGCGATGAAAAAGGAAGGGATTCACCTGCCCAGTGGATGGACGTTATCACAGCGATCTGAATTTAATCGGGCGGTGTATCGTACCGTGGAAAAAGAAGCGAGAGCCAAATGGGATAGAGAAATGGCAGCTAAAGGCATTTCTCTTTCTCCGGATCTTGGATGGAATAGTTTTCAGCGCTCTGAGGATATTCAGCGAATGATCCGCGAAGAAATGGGTGAGCGTTTCTATGTTAAGCCTATGTTGGCGGATTGGAACAACAAGACGTTCTACAAGAAGGTAGTTGTTCCTAATATCAAACGAAAAACAGATGAAATTCTTCGGAACCTTAGAGAAAGCGAGGCTAACTTTGCTGATGGGGGCCGTTTAGAGGAAGTGGGTAAAAGTGCGATTCGCGCCGCTGTAATACCGCCGATATCGATGTCTCTTAGCCTGTTTCTTGTGTTACTAACGATTATGAAACTACCGCTCAAATGTTATGACCTCTATCGCGCAAAGCATGATGATGGAAAGGTGCCTGGCGCTAAAGGTAGGGCTCTTCGGGTAGTGGGAGCTATTTTGCCAATTGCATTGGTCATTGCTGTCCCATTAACGCTGGTGGAGTCAAAATACACCGAGCGTAACTCTGCAGTTAATCATCTATTGAGTAACATCGAGGACCAGATGAACCCTGCAGCTGCAGGCGCATTGACCTGGTTGATGCACACGCAACCTTTGGTACAGCCAGCCGGCGAGTGGATTGAGGGAATTATTGGCATGTCAGACTTTTTTGAGGTCAGGTCTGAACATTTCGCTCAGTTGGATCAGAGTGTCCTTTACGGGGGAGGGGATGCAAAGGAGGTTACTGGGGAGGCCGATGAATGGAACGGCCAAGTACCGCTACTGGTGAAATCAACACCTAAGACTGCACGGATCCAGGTGATGAATATTAAACCTGTATACCGAGATGGCATGTTGCTGCCAGTGGGGAGTTACCGGTTAAGAGTATCGGCGCGGGGCTATGCTACGGTGAATAAGACCATTCTTTTGACCCCTGAAAACAAGACATTCCATATCGAGTTGAAACCGGTGGTCGGGAAACTGAAATGATCGGGCTTTAGAGAGTTGTTGCCGCTAATGCAGCGGCCAATTGCAGGAACCAAAAACCCCTCTATAGAGGGGTTTTTTTGGGCCAACCATTATGAAGAAAAATATCGTTCATGGTTAGGCCGCGGCTAATCGCTTCATCGCGCACGACTTGAGCCAACAAATGCTGGTCGCCTTCGTTCAGAAGGTCTTCCATATTTTCTAGCACCAGGGTGATCCAGGTTGAGATAGCTGGCATGTGCTTACGTGATTTCGACTTCAATGAATTGACTGTTGTTGGACCCCTGCCAAGAATGACTCCTAACTTGGAGCTTTTACAAGGGAATGGGAACTCATCTGGGCGACTTTTATCAAGCTGTGCTAACCGTGTTTGTAGTTCTTCAAACGTCTTTAATTTTGGTAATGGTGCGTTTTCAGGGTGCATTTCTAAATAACGAATGATGAGAGCCCGAGTAGCGTCAGTTAGCTGCATATCAATATTACCCGGACGCATCGATGTCGTGAGATAGGCCATGAAGGAACCGAGGAGGTATTGCAGTTCTACATTATCAAACTGTGCGTTGCTGGGCGTAGCAGAGGCACGGCGGTGACGCAGCAAGGATTTAATGTTTCTTCCAGTAACGGGAGGACGAAACTCAACTCTTTCTTCATCTGGTGGGCATTTTTTAGGCCAGCCACGGTTGAGAACTATGGTATTGAGACCATTGAGGTTGCGTGAAAACGCCTCATCTTCCAACAGCTTATACATAAAATGGTCTTTACCTTCGGCAACCATTTCATCCCAGTGCTTCAGAAGGAGAGTGATCCAGACAGATACGGCCAGCATCTCTGGAGAACCTTTCGAAAGGTTAAAGGCCGTTGCAGCACTCTTGCCTATAAAAACGCCCGAATAAGTTGGAGATGTATTGAGGGGAAAGTCACTCGATACGGTTTCCATCTTTTTCAGAAGGTCGGCATGACAGTTCAGTTTGGGTAGAGGTGCCCATTCTGGTTTTTCAATAAGAGTTCGGATAATGAAGCAAACACACGGATCATCAATTGTCAGATCCTGGCTTGTGATACGGCTCATGTCACCATGATATAGGCCAGTAATGAGCTGGATTTCATGTCCACTGAAAATTGAACTGAGGTATGTCAGATGCTTACCTGAAATACGTGTCGTGTGATCTGTAAGTGGCTTCGGTGATACTTCCACAATTCCTCTCAGAGCCGTCATTTATACTATTAGTGTAAGTTTACCATGAGGTGGAATCTGACACAGTAAGTAAGGAATAGAAAATTTTTATGAATAACATTATAAATAATACTACATGCCCCGAAATATGCGTTATCCAAACAAATCTTGTTGCTCCATGAGTGATTTAATTTTCAGTTTAATATCTGGTGCAGAACTTGGTTTTGGCGGAATCAAATAAAACACCTTTTTTCTTATATTATTTACAATAGAAGCAGCACTGCTCTTCGCTGTTTCTTCTGGTTCACCAAGCAGCCGCCCAAGCATCTCATAACGCTTTTCAATTGCTTTACACTCTTCTGTCGTAAGTGCATAAACTCCCTCTTCACTTTCAGGAGATGAATCCTCGAAGTATGCATTAGCTGCTTCTTGTGTTTGGCGGTATAGATCATCATCGCAGCGGTCAGTAGGTGGTTCGTCCGTTCCCTCATTCTCAGGACCGGTTTCATCTTCAAAAAATTCACTGCTACCCCATTCATCAACAGCGGCTTCAACGTCCTTCTGAAGGCTTCCTTGGTTTTCATAGGCTGGGAGGTCTTCAGTCTCATTCGGAGCCTCCTGCACATTTTCAGAGCCTTCAGAGGCATTGTTTTCAGGCGTGGAGCTTTCACCGGTCTCTGAACTTTCTTCTTTCGATTTTGCCTCCAGGTGCGCTTTCACATTGAAGCGGGACTTATGTGCGTAGTTCAGTAGCCCTTCGATAGCATTTTGATCTGCTGACCCCTCTCCGTTTATGACAACCTCGTTTAGCAACTGGGGTTTGTTATATACGGCATCACGGGCAGAAAGGATCTCTACAAAATCTTTAAGTAACTTGAGGTGGCTCAGGTGTGATGTTGAAGGTGAGAAGGAAGGGACGAGCCTAATCAGGTGGAAGTTATCAAGCACCGTATTTTCATTGAGGTTTGGGTAATAGGTTTTAATTCGGGAAAGCCGACCACGTTGTAAAACGTGGAACTGACCTTCGACCTGCCCCTGCAACTCTTGCAGGTCAAGCGGGCTTCGTCGGGTGTGCTGAACCTCCATTTCAGGAACGATCCGGTTGCCGAGGGTGCCTTTGTTGCCAAAGCGGCTGTAGATCAACATATCGACTTCGCCCACCAGCTCGCTGAGTTTCTGAAACGTACTGGAGTCTTCTAGGGCTCCGAAGAACTTGGTACGAGCGTTGGCAAGAATACTTCCTGCGTCAATTTCACCAGCGCGAGTAGTGCCGATAAAGTCCTGAGCACCAAGCAATACAGAGATGTTAATCCCACGAAGCTGAGCTGGAAGGAGGCTGAAATCTTCCATCACATAGAATGAGAATTCATCAAAGTTGAATTTGTACGGGATCGGATAATTAGCTGGGAGGTTATCAACGGCTTCTTCCCGTGTTCCTTCCATGGACTCACCTAAGCCGTAAGAAGAAGCTGCCTTGGCAGATACCAGTAATGTTTTACCCAGGTTGGAGACTTCATCCCCACTCTTTTCCAGCGATGGTAGGGTAAAAGTCAGGAAACGGTGCGATTGAACAACATCCCTCAGATTTACTTCACCCTGCTTACATAGATAGATGTGTCTGTAGCTAATGGCGAAACTGGTCACTACTCGCATGAAGTAGTTTACGTAATAGCCGTGCATCCGAGTACAGTTTTCGGGTTGTTCAGAGGGGGGCTTATCAAAATCATACCCTGCATTCGCAAGATAATTCCTAATGTGTGTTCTGGACAGCTCTGATAGCTCTTTAAGCTGACTTAGCTCATATACCTTGGCTAACGCCAATGATTGGCTGATATAAGTGATATCGAACTCAAACAGACCTTTATCACGGCCTTCTACCCAGGCCGGGGAGAGACTATCGGCCAAAGAAGCAGCTCCATCAGCGAAGATGGCGTTATCTCCGCCACCGTCAGACATCAGAGAGGTCAGTAGTTCTTTAACGGTAGCGGCGTTCCCTTCACCAAAGGGGTTTATCAGATTGGAGCGTTTTGTGTGGCTTCTATCAAATTGGTCTTTGTACCCGGAAAGGAATGAGATAACAAAATGATCATCATCCCCGCCCGCTAATCGGGCGAGTGTGGCGGTCTGTTTGGGGAACATCATTGTGCCTTTACCATCCCCAATCAAGAACCCGCTTCCAGCTAAGGCATAGTTGGCATTTATTGCCAAAATTGTCTCGGTTTTACCCGAGCCGGTAGCGCCCATCGCATAATCATGCAGTCTTTGGTCATTCCAAGACACCCAGGCTTCAGCACCTGTGAATTGATCATTCCCGAGGAACACGGAACCTCTGGCCTTGTTATAGCCTTCGCCACCGGGTTTAGGGTCATTACGGTCAGGAATGTTGGCTTCGACAGGTAACCGCAGAGGTACAGCCGGCACTCTGGAGGAGAAGATAACGGGAGACAGTGCGATAAGGACCAATGGTGTTGCTATTGGGACTACCAAGATGATCAAAGCGGCTACAAGATAAAAAAAGCCGCGCACGGCCGGCGAAGCGCACGCATCGGTAAAGGCCTGGAATAAAGTCCTCTGATCGACTTCTATGCGATGCTTAGGGATCTTTTTCATATCCGCCCGACTTACTGGTTACCGAAAGGGAAAAATGGTGCTTCAGCTCCATCAGACGAGGGGGCTGTCTGCTCTGGCAGTGTCAATGCTATTGGATCTTGTAGAGGCGCAATTGCCTCGGGAATCGAAGTGGTTTCACTGACCGGTTCCTGTAACGGTTGGTTGGAAAGCCCCAAGATTAACAGCGAGAATGTGACGATGAAGGTTCCCGCGACTGTTGCCGAGGCCCATATCAAATGTGCTGAGCGTTTAGGTTTGAGCGTTTTGTGATAAAGCTTGCATAGCCGGTTGTATTCTTTCTCAGTGCAACTGAATTCATCTTCACCGATCTTTAAAGAACCATCCCGAAATGAAAAACCCTGTGTCAGCGAGATTGTTGTCGTAGATGACCCAAACGTGATGTGCAGAAGGTCGCTTTCTTTCGTCATAATGATTTTAGTCATGGGGTTACACCTTCTGTTTTTGTTTCAGTTGTCTGAATATCGATTGGGTTGTTACTGAATTCAGCCAGATCCTTAGCATATTGTGTGTTGTACTCATCCAGCTGAAGCTGGTAATCGTTCGGAACAATGTCTTCATGTAACCAGCCCTCATTTTGGACGCTCAAAATTAACTGATAAGCCTGATCTTCAATGGTGGGCTGAACAATCGGGGCTCCCAATTTGATTTCTGCTAGATAGTGACACCTGATACCGGAGACTTCAGGGCGGGCCTGTTCTAACCCTACTTGATTGCATAGAAGGTAGAGTTGCCGATTAACGGGTTTTAAAAAAATGAAGTCCCGAGATTTCAGGTTGCGAAAGTGGGTATAGACAAACTGGAACATGGCGGTGAAAGCCGTGGACCAGTACGCATGGGTACGGCTTATGTGTACCAGTGCTAGTTTCACTTGGGAGTGATTTTTCACTTCCTCCCAGAGTTCATCGACCCCGGATAGATCGATCTGGTGTGGTATTGCCGGGCTGTCAGAGGTTGCTGCTTTGCCTTCAACAAAACTGTCCCCGAATTGGTCTAATAGTGCATTAATCTTTTTCCGAATATCGCGGGATTGTGTCCGGGTGGCTAAGAAAATAATAGCCATTGTTCTTTCAATCTTTGGGAGCTGGTGGATATCAATAAGCTGTTGCTCGTTGTACTGGCAGCGAGGGCCGAGCTGCTTAACGAGCATTTTTTCGACACCTTTTTTGTCAATGTCGAGTTTGCCGTGAAAGGAGTTCAACTCATTGAGCTGTTCATGTTCTGTCAGGTCATTAAATTGTTTGAGTTCAACCAATTCCCTATCAGGGTCATGAGTTGCTGTAACCAGCCCGTGGTGGATGAGTAACTGCAACGGATTTCGTTGCGTAGCCCAAGGACCAAAACGCTGATCCTGATCCAGCAGCTTAGCCTTAATAGCCGGTTTCATACGTGGATAGCGAGAGGCTTGTATTTCGGCCAGCTCATGGAGACCAATTTTCCTTTTAAAGGTCATCTTCTTAGAAAAGATGATGTTGGAGACCCCTCGCCAGATCAATAAGGGAACCAGGATAACGCTGATGGCCCGGAAAGCGATGCCCTGTAGAAACATAACTTCCCCAACAGTGACCGTTGAGAAATTCATGTTTTGTTCCAGGTAGCTTCTCATGTTCAGAATGAAATCGGCCATGCCGTCATTCATGATTACGGTGAAAGGGTGCAGTAGCGGTTTCACAAAGAGGGTGAACTGCACAGTGCCCCAAGCAATGTAAGGAGAAAACAAAAACCATGCAGCGGCCAGCATGGCTGAGATCATGGCAAAGAGGACTAGGAAGGTTGCTACTGCGCCGTCACCTTGGCGGTGATTTTCAGGATTAGCCACGTTTCAGATCCTCAATTTGTCGTTTCAGCTTTTCTCCATGTCGGATCAGGTGATAGCGGTAGGTCAATCTATATTTCGGTGTAAAGGAGTGGTAGCAGGCCACTTGACCAAACCAGTCATAGCCTTTTTTTTTGCAGATATTCAGTTTCTGGCGAAGAATAATCCCAGCGGCGAGCGCATTTCCCCAAGCGGTGTGGATGATCGCTTTTTCAGAAAGCCCATATGCGCGTAGTTCCGAATAATGTTGACGGTTAACCTGAAATGGCCCGCAGTCATTTGTAGCGTTACATTTCCCCAGCGTTCCCTTTTCTTGTTGCAGTACTAAATACAAACCGAGTACGGGGGTTTTAGTAATTTTGGCAACTGCTTCTATCATCTCGAAGGTTACCGTATTGACTGGTGCCTCAACCGGTGGGAGATCAATCACGGTCCAACCCCCATGCGTGTATCGACATGGCGACTAAAGCGGCTAAGCCGATTAGCACTCCAAACAGGTTAAATAGGGAAAGCAGACTTGATTCTTTAGTGCAAAGATTGACCCCGGTGAAAATTACAGTGGTGATGAGGACCACAGTTGGATGAGTAGCCTGATCACCTGCAACAGCCGGGTAGCGCGTAATCGAACGGCCAGTCAGTGTTCTGGTGATAATAGCTGTAATGCTATAGCCCTTGGTCGCTTGTTTTGTCGGGTTGTAACTGTTTTTAACCGATTGAATGACACCGATGGTTGTGAGCACAGTGAACAGCCCAGCAGCTGCACGTTCATAGCTTAGCCCTGGTGCAAGTTGCATGATGATGGCGCAGGCATTCATCAGGATAATTGTTGTTGCAATAGGGGTGTAAGTGGCACGGTACTGAGCCGTCAGCCCTGACGGCGCGGGTGTAATACGAGATATCAGCCGAAAATCGCGCAGGCTAAGGTAACCATTCATGAGAAAATAAATGATAGCCAGAAAGCCGATACTCATGCTGAAGATATTGATCGTCGGCATATCTTCAAGCGAAGTAGAGAGTACAGCAGCTATCGGGCCATAGGTGAAGAAGACTGTGATCAATGACAAAAAAACCGCGCCGAACCACACGATTGTCGAATAAAGCGAGTTGGCCTGCTTTATCTGGCGTTCAACAAGAGAGATATCAGAGACTTCAGCCATTGGTTGCTCTTTAGAAAGAGCAATGACGTTGGCTGCGCCAGTTTTTAAGACGGCATATCCTTGCTGTCCTGCCCGAACATGGGCAGCAATACCGCGCTTGATAAAGGTGAAACCGGAGACTTCAGAGCCCACCATTCGCGCAGATTTAAACCTTTTTTTCGGCTTTTCCTGTTCCGGAGCCTCTTCTTTGTGTTGGGTGCTCATAATTAACCTGGCTGCATGAAAGATGGCACCTTTGTAGATGGAGAATGCGCTGCAATCTCAGCTTCCCCCAGATTTGGCACCAGATTAGAAAGGGTTTCTTTGTTTCGGTGGTATATGCTCAGCAGGCCGTCGAGAGGCAGGCCTTGAGGGTTTTGAGTCACGACTTCTCGGGTCATAGCCGGCGCTATCCGGGCCGCTTCAATTTCGAGAGCACTGATCATTAATCGGGTGTGATTTCTTAAGAAATTAGTCATCAGAGTGCCTTTGTCGGCATAGAACTGATTTCCTAATGAATCACATAGCGTTCGAGCATCGTTGAAGACTGTTGTTAATAGTTCTTTTACGAATGCCTCTTGCGGTCGCAAGAAACTGAAGGATTGAGTGGCGCTTAGCAGCATGGTGGCGGAGTCAGAGAGTGCCAGTTTTACTTGCGCTGCTTGGGATTCGGGTGTTGCTCCGCTAGTTGCCTGGATTTTTAGCGTTTGGGTCATTTTGCAGACCGTAGGCAGCCAGTTGTCAGCCTGAATATTACCAGTGGATTTGATGTCCTCCAGACACAGAGGAAGTATCGCATTCCTGATACTCGCCCGTTGCCATTCTTGGCCGGGGATAGGGAGCTTGTTTGCACTTAGAACCGAGTTAATAAGACCGTCAATTTGCGAGACTAAATCCTGGATCTCCTGAGTCTGCAGTCCTTGTGACAGTCGAATACTAACAGCCGATATAAGCGGTGCATAAACCTTGACCATGTGCATGGTTGGTCGGAGGTTAAGGCTCCTGTCTTGGCTGTTGAACTCTTCTAAAAGTGACTTTTCCATTGTATCAGTGGGCTGCGTGACTAAAGCCTTCAGCAAGTTCTGTTAGCGTCATCATTCGAAGGTCATTGATATAGGCGTTGGTGGGGTCAGAAATACGTGACATTTGGATAAGACGTTTAACGGTATGGCTGATGACCAGTAGTGCCTCTTTCACTGACATATCGCTGTCTGGATTCACCGCTGCATATAAATGAGTACTACTGATTTCTAAATCCGTGGTCTCGTATTCACCTACCCGGAAGTAGAAGGCTTTTTCCGGCATGAGGACCATAGATGTCTGTGCGGCCCGATCTACAATGAAAGGCAGTAGCCCGGTTGGCATTGCTGCTTCATCGATCTCAAAAATGGTTTGCCCGAGTTGAACCCCTTCGATATCTGCATCCAGTGCTATTTCAAGAAAAGTACGTGCGGCTAATTCTACTTCTAGCCGGTGTTCCCGAGTGAGTGAACTACTGCACTTGCTACATTCCATGGACTGGTTACGTAGGTTATTCCGTAGTTCAGCCCCGCAATGGCAGGCATGAATGTATTGGGGAACCATTAAGTTGTTCATCATCATTTCAACAATCCAGTGTTTGAATATCTCAGAATACTATCATAAAACAGATTGGTATCAAGATTTGATTATTAATCAAAAAATCTCTAAGGGCCGGTAACATACCTTTTTTTAGTCATGTTTTGGAAGGTTTATGGCCATGATCTAAGTCTATGTAAATTAAGTATAATTTTAAGTATTTAGAAAAGTCTAATATAAAAGAGCGTTTGAATTTATGTTTTATATTACATGTCTGCTAGATAGATAAAATTTTAACTAATGTACTGGCTAGTTTCCTTTTTGTGAGTTTGAAACCGGATAGTGACCACCTTCACATACCAAGAACCGAGCGTCTTTGACCTTCC
Source organism: Neptuniibacter halophilus (assembly GCF_030295765.1). NCBI lineage: Bacteria > Pseudomonadati > Pseudomonadota > Gammaproteobacteria > Oceanospirillales > Oceanospirillaceae > Neptuniibacter > Neptuniibacter halophilus. The sequence goes on from NZ_AP027293.1 coordinate 65,570, forward strand.
GCCTTTCCTGCAGAGAGAGTTTGTCGAGGTTGCGTAACCGGGTCTTGAACGGTGTGTTGCATTCAGGACAGAGGGTGCCGTCATTGGGAAGCGGATCCAGAGGCTTGCCTTGGTAGTCAGGCAAGTAGGTTTTACAGTCCGTATCAATACAGGCCCAATAAACTCGCTTCTCTTTTGTCTTTCTCGCCATCGGGTTTTGGCAAGTCGGGCAGGGATAAGACAGGGGATTCGGTTTAATGGTCCTTGTCTTCGCCAGCTGTACCTGGTTGTTAACCCAGCTTTGTATTTTTCGGAGGAATTCGTCCGGATCAGCACGCCCTTGTCGGATTGACTTAAAATTGATCTCCCAGAGAGCTGACAAGTCGGGTGTCGAAAGCTCGGGTGGCAAGAGGGCGCGAACTCGCTTACCCATTTGAGTAGGCTGAATGATCCCTTTAGCATCACGACTGAGGTATTTGCGCTTGGCTACCAGCAATTCGACTACATTTGGCCGGGTCGCAGCCGTACCCAGAGTAGCATTGGCACCAAGGCGCTTTCGTGTTTGTTCGCTTGCCAGATATTCACTGGCGTTTTCCATTATGCCGAGGATCTTAGCTTCGGTCATTCGTGCAGGTGCTCGCGTTTTTTTAGAGGACTTCTCTATGGAAACCAGTGTTAATTGACTCCCCTTTTCGAGCAGTGGGATAGGGGGGGCATCCGGGTCATCAGCAGCTTTTGGAATGACTTGCGTCCATCCTGGGGAGACTACTGTCATACCCTTTGCTGAAAAGGTGTGTGAGCCGATCGCTATTCGAAGCTGTAGAGTGCTGGTGGTGTAGCTTGGATAGAACTGAGCAATCATCTGCTTGGCTACTGTTCGATAGATGTCTTTGCTCTTTGAACCCATCGTTTCCCACTTAGGGCGAGAAAGGGTAGGGCTGTTCGCGGAGTGCTCTGCAATTTTGGAAGAATCGAATACTGCCGGCTTGACGCTCAAATCAGCTCCATCAACCAAGGGCGTAAATTCAGGGTCCAAATTCCTGAGCATTCGGAATAGCTCGTTGATCTTGTCGTATTGATCGTCTTCGTAGTAGGTATCGTCGGTACGTGTATAAGACAGCCAACCAGACTCATACATCTCTTGATACAGGGACATGACTTCCCCTGCCGTGATGTTGAAGTTTCTGCTTAGGCTCATACAGAGCGTAGTCAGGTTAAAAGGGGTAGGCGGCTTATAGCTTTGTTCTGATTGTGAGCAGCCGACCACTTCAGCAGGCTGACCGTTGCAGGCTTGAATGATCTGATTCAGGGCTCCGTCATCGATACAGTGTTTCCCGTCATGCAGTAGGTGTTCGGGGATATCAAGTTTGGCTTTTACACTCTCCCCGGTCTCGGTAGCCAGCAGTGCTTCCACTTCGTAGTAGGAGGAGCTTTTGAACTGGTCCACCATTGCATCATGATCAACACAAATTGCCAGGCAGGCGCTTTGTACCCGGCCAGCGCTAGCAATGAAGTCATAACCGGCTTTTCGTGCGATGTTTGTATAGGCTACCGTGAAATTGATACCGATCAGCCAATCACCTTTCATGCGTGCCAGCCCGGATAGCTTCAGTCCCTGGTACTTCATGTCGTTGTTTGGCTTCACAGTATCCAGTGCGCGAGTAATCTCCGTAAGGTTTGCCACAGAAGACCACAGGCGTAATGTATTTCCTTTCCAGCCTATCTGTTCAAGAAAGATTTCTGCGATGATCTGTCCTTCCTGCCCAGCATCCGTTGCAATTACCACCGTGTCAGCTTGGCTGATCGCAGATTTGGCCGCTTTACGGCATCCCTCTATGAAATCGCCTTCTATGGGTTTGAAGGTTAACTCATCAGGAATTAAGGGTAATGGCAGCCTGCCCCATGGCTGGTCCCATTCTTCTTTATAGTCCTTTGCATCAAGGAGGGTATAAGCATGTCCAGCTAACCAGCAAACAGACCAGTTCTGAGATTCTATCTTTCCGTTGCGTGCTTTAGGGACCGTAATACGGTCCCTTTTAGCAAGCGCAGCGGCTATCAGCTGGCCCATATTGGGTTTTTCAGCGAGATATACCGTGCGTCCCATAACTTAAACTCCTGGTCCATTTAGTGTTTTAGGAAGGCTGGGGTTATTTGCTGCTTGCTGATACATCTCGATCTCATCATCACTCAGCAACGAAAGCCGGGCGTTGAGTTCAGATAGGAGGTTTTCAAAATCATGAAGTATCCCTTCTGGAAGTTTTTGGTCCAGATCCTGTTCCATCTTCGAAACTTCGGTATTGATCTCTATCTGGCGGGCCAGAAGATCTTCCAGCTCTGCGGCATCGGCAAATGGTTTGTTGGCTCTCTCACGATAAGACTCAATATCGGCATCCAGTTTATTCAGAGTCTGCTGGTAATGAGCAATGAGGTGATCCATGTCCATCATCTTTTTGATGAGATTATTGACGAATCGCGCCGGATCTTTGGTTAGATTAACTTCAAGCTTAGTTGGGCCTTCCCAGACGAGAGTGAAGTGATCTTTTTCTACTCTAGATTTCAAAGGATATCCGGCAATTTCCGCGACCGTGTTACCACTCCCCAACTTGTGCTTCAGAGCATCATGAATCTGCACGCCGATCTCTTTTGGCTTGATGAAGGTTTTGCCATTGATGAAGAATGGAATAATGCCGGATTCGAGATTGTCTCTGCCGATGGCTGTGATCGATTTGGTGATGCCCTTCACGGCATCTTCATATGAGGGCTTACGCTGCTCCTCGATCCAGGCTGCTTCTCCTAAGAAGCGTCGACAATCAGAATCATGGGCATTACGCAGCAACAGTAACTGATCTACTTTGCTGTCCACTTCCACTTTATCTTTGATTAAAGAGTTACCTGTCGTGATTGCCATAATCTCAGACAGCGTTGGATCAATGTCCTCATCCAAGCGCCGGGCAGCTTTTTCAGGACTACTCATTGCCTGTGTGATGAACTTCAATTTGCGCACAGCTGTTTCCAGCATAAAGAGATCGAAGCTATCTTCGGTGGTGTAAAAATGAATGTTCACATCCTCAAATAGGTTGCCTTGTCTCTCAAAGCGCTTTCTGCGCTGCTTGAGGTCCGTTGGCCGCCATGGAATGTCGAGCATATGCAAGTCGGAACCCCGAGTTTGTACGTTGGTTCCTACACCCAATTTATCCGTACTTCCTAAAAGAATACGAATCTCGCCGGCACGTACCTTGGCAAATATGGCTTCTTTTTGTTCATCGTTTTTGGCTTCGTGTATGAAGGCAATTTCTTCCGCAGGGATACCCATAGCCACCCATTTTTGCTTCATATCGTCATACAGGTTGAAGCCTGGCTTTGGGGTGCCTCGGTCACAAAAGACAATCTGGGTACGACGGTCTTCAGCATGCTGAATGTATTTGTCATGCACATTTTTAACGCACATGTTGACCTTGCTGTTGGGGTCATCCGGCAGTAATTCGTGGATCAAACGCAAGTCGAGAGAGGCAGACCGGCCATCATTAGCAATACTAAGAATGTTATCTTCGGACGGTTCCACATCACCTTGACGGACGTTAATTGCCCGGTGCGTTAACCAGTCCATAAACAGGCGCATTTCTGAAGATTGCGGAGCCACATGCTTAATATCGGTGGCTTCTGGAGTTGGCAGGTTCAGATCTTCTGCCATCTTGATATCAGCAACCATCCGGAAAATACGAATGAGTTCTGGAACATTGTGGAATCGGCTAAGGCGAGACTTCATTTGATAGCCACCACCTTCAGGTTTTAACTCGATATGTTCAACCACTTCACAGAAGGTAGCCGCAAAGTTATCAAAGCTATCGAGACCGGTTTCACGCAGTAGGCTGGGCGCTACCAAACGAAGCATTACCCATGCTTCAGATACGGAATTGGTGATAGGTGTTCCCGAAGCGAGGTTAACCCCTTTTTCGTCCCCGCGCTTATATCGGATGAAGTCAGCCTTTATAACGGCATCCATTGCTCTGTTTGAGGTTTGGGAATTTACGCCCGCGACACTTTTTAGCGTGGAAGGGGGAGCGTAGTTCTTAAGGTAATGTCCCTCATCATAGAAAAGAGCATCAAACCCGCATTCCTCAAAGGAGATGTCATCCTGACGTTTCTCAAGCTCACCAGTACGTTTCTTTAAGGTGGATTCGAGACTTTTCTTGGCCTTCTCCAGTGCCTTGATCGTGATGCGATCAGAATGATCAGCGGCTTTGATAGCGGTTTCGTACTGATCGATTTCATCCATTATGAAGTGTTTAACGAAGTCGGCTGGTGGAGCCATCGCCGTAAACATACTATGAGTACAGATCACTAGATCCCAATCGTTTAACTGCACTTTGCTGGCAAACAAAGCACGGCCACCCGCTTCAAAGTCTTGCGGTGTGGCGGTTAGGATCTTGGCATTTGGGTAAAGGTCGCGGGCTTCATTCGTCGCTTGCTTCAGCATGTGGTTCGGGATAACCAAAAGCGGTTTAGACGCTTGGCCAAGACGTTTCATCTGCATGGCCGCGGCGATTTGCTCAATCGTTTTTCCTGCCCCGGCTTCATGCGCGATAAGAACACCCGTGTCGGAATGTAGAATGCGTTCGATGACAGCAGGTTGGTGCTCCCGTAGTTTGAGCTGTTTTCCATTAATGACACCCGACATACCCGGAAATGTCATATAGGAACCATCGTACTCAGCTTCTTTGTAGGCATTGAACTTTTTGTTGTATGCCTCGCTGACTAGATCACAACGCTCTGCATCTGCGAGGATAAATCTCCTGAATTCCTGCAGGATTTCTTTCTGCTTTGCTTTTGCCAGTGTGGTCAGCTCAGGATCCAGATTGCCGTCTTGGTCCCGAACATTAGCCACTTGCTGATTCAGGGTTTTAGTGATCAGTTGTTCAAATCTATAACCACCAGCTGCCAGCTCTACTTCATTCTTCTGATAGAAGGCATTTCGAGCGGCTTGGGTTAAGCGTAGATCCCATGTGTGTGTCTCTGGAACAAAGGTCAGTCTGACTCGATCATCGAAAATCGGACTACCTAATTGTTCGGCTATAAACGCTTGTACCAATTTGAAAGGTATCCAACTGGCACCCAAGCGCGTATTGATATCGCCAATTTCAATAGGTGCAGGCAACACGGCTTCGAGAGCATCGACGTTCCTCTGATATTCAGGCGTGTATTTAGCGGCTGTCTTAGCACTTTCTAGTTTTTGATAGATGTTCCCTGACAAGTAAAGGGCTTTGAGTTCGTAGAAATCGGTTGTTGGGTTCTTAAAGCAAATCTCGGTGAGCTGATCCTGAATATCATGGCTCTCAACTTCCAAGAGTTCAGCAACCGCTTCCTGCGATACAGTCCCCTCAGTATTCATCAGGTAGATAACCGCATCAGATACGGACTCGATAGATGCTGTTTTAGAGCTGAGTGCCTGGAAGCTGTTCGAGAAGATATCAGCTTTAAGGAAATCGTCAGAGTTGGGGTCTTTTGCTTCCAATGCCAAGACCAGATAGTGGTCTGGATCCAGTGCCAAAAGATTTTTATTTGTGCGAGCGTTTAAGTAGCCATACTGACGTTGGAATTCGTCATATGCCGTGTTCAGCGACTCTCTAATCTGATTGGCATCATCGGTTAAGCCTTCTTTTTCTGTATCGATCAGGCTCAAAGTTAAATCGCGGATACCAATAACAGCCGCGAGCTTTTGTGCACGTTTTCCAGATGAAGAGTGTGGCACCACACCCTCAGAGTTGACGATAAAGATCCCGTCATCAGTTGAGACATAGCTACCAATTTTGGCACCCGCAAACCGAGGATCATCCATAATACGAGCGGCGTCTTGTTTGCGATGACTGGTGTGCTGTGTGGCAGAAAAGATATCGGAGGGGATGTCATCCGCTAACACCTTCACCAACTGCTCAGAGGAGAGATCGCCGGTTACGGTTAAGGTGGTGCCAAACTTCCCGTGAGACCACTCAATATTGCCCAGCACATTGTCGGGATTATCCAGATAAAATTGGTTAATGTTACCTGCCCTAAACCCTGAATCTTCACCATGGTGTTCTACGTCGATCGGCGCAACCTCAAGCCAATTAAGGGGGCCTTGCTCTTGGTTTGGATGACGTTTCTGGAAAAAAAGAACATCGGTTACAACTGAAGCGCCTGTTTTCTTAAATGTAGAAGCGGGTAACCGGTAAGCGGTTACCAGGTCGGCTGAAGCTGCAATGCGATGGCGGGTGGCACTATTCGCTTTATCCAATGTTCCTGAAGAGGTCACAAACGCGACAATGCCACCGGGTTTTGCAAGCTCAATGGAGCGCATCAAGAAGTAATCATGGATAAGGTGTTGCCGGCCCTCTCGTTTGTCATAGACGGTGTATTCACCGTATGGCGGATTACCAATGATCAAATCCTGAGAGTGCTTAGGCAGTACTACATCTTCGAATCCTTCATTGATGATTTGGACTTCGGGATACACTGCTTGCGTCAGTTGCGCAGTGAAGGAGTCTTTTTCAATCCCGGTAAAGACTGCACCCGCCCTGATTTGTTCTGGGGCCAGCCCAATAAAGCGCCCGCTGCCGATTGATGGTTCAGTAATATGCAGCGGGTGATCGGCATTCGACACCCCCATTTTGGTCACGGCATTCCACATGAAATTGGTGATAGGGGTAGGGGTGTAGTATGCGTCAGTTACAGACGCTTTGAGCGACTGATGAAGTTCGCGGTTGTATTTGAAGAGGGATTTCAATTCACTCTGAAGTTCCCGGCCGGCCTCTGTGGTATAGGAACTGGATTTGAAAGCTTCGGTAATGGCTGAATGTGCAGCGCCATTCGTTGCAGCCATACTGAGGCGTTCTTGCTCGGTAGGCTGGTAGTCTTCTTCGAGAATCTTTCTCAGAATGGATATGGTCTGCGTAAAGTTGGCTCGAACAGTGTCCGGTTGAGCCCCTTCCATTCGCAACATTTCTTCCCGAGGGAAGAACGTAACTTCTCGCTGGAATTTTATAGAATCTGAGCGATCATCTTGTTCAGCATTTCCTTCTGGTACATCTGCAGGTCGGCCTGGTAGCTTGCCTGCACTGTGTAGTCCTGACTGTGCGGAGCTGGGTTTTTCTCCTGATACTCGTTCATCAGTAACTCCACTTTCTTCTGGATCATGACGCTGTTCGTTGTTAGAAACATTTCCAGCTGCTGCTTCCGCTGCAGGTTCATTATCTGTTCTTCTGACATCTGACTGCGAATCTGATGGGAGAGAGCTTCGGCTTGTGGGTTCATCGTTTGTTTCCTTGTCTAATGCATCGTCCAGATGTTTTTTCCAGACGTTTTGCAGATTCTGTAACATAGCACGGTCAGCAGTCGTTGCTGTACCGTTCTCTATTCTGAGGTCAATTTCTTGGGCACGGGAAAGTGCCTTACCAAAACCAAAGCGGTATCCCAGCAGCATGGTGTAATGAACCTGGCTGGGATCATCATCAGTGGCTTTGATCTGGTCTAGATGGGCTTTAAAGTCCTTCAGGGGCGCGGTTTCCCAATTTGTGCCTTCGTTTGGCGCAGTCTGGGGCTGTTCCGCCTGAATAATCTGATCGACGGGATCAATGTTTTCAGTGGTAGTTTCTGGTGTTAAGAGAGCGGAGCTTTCCGCTTTATTGTTGATAACCTGACCTTCACCAAATCCCTGAATCAGTAAATTATTAGACATCAGGTTGGCAAAAGATCGGTCATTACCTCTTAGCTCACCTCCACTGAGGGGATTGAATACTGCTGTTTCGCTCAACTCCAAAGTGCCGTTGCGCTTAACTTCGAACACCATTTCAGCATCCATATAGCGCTCCTCATCGCCGGTATAGTGGGTCAAGTAAAGAGACCGTTGCTCTCCGGAATGCAAAGATGGGTGGAGTTCGATCACCAGATCCATGAACGGGTCATTTTCAATCGTAAAGTGCCAATCGTCATCGTTTGAAAAATCGACAGAAGCGAGGTTGAGTTGGGCCAGTAGTTTTGCCACATTCTCTTCAGCCCGATTCGGTTGATCCTTAGGGCTTATGACAGCCGTTGTTTCAACAGCTGCTGGGTGTGGTTGAACCGGGTTCTCCATCGCAAACGCGACCGCATGTACATAAGCTTCCTGCGCTGGACGGTCCCCGGATTCAAATGCCACGCATTCCAGGCTTTCCGGATTGATTAACAGAGTCCCCCCACCTGAAGTCAGGCCGAGATTGTCTTTGGAAATATCAACACTATGCCAGCCCGTGTCGTTCCCCATATGGTCCACCAGCGGTTGGCTGATCTCTGCCAGGTCTGGGGAGGCCGTATTATTCTGGGCTTCCCATGGCAGCGCGTATGTGCGATCGCGTGTTACAGCAGAGCTGGTGGGCTCAGATTCCACAACGGGCTGGGATGCTTGCACTTCCTCTATTGAGGCCGTGATTTCTTCATCGGTGTCCTCTTCTGTAACCAGAGAAGTTTTATAAGCTTCAATCGCACGCTCGATTTCTAGAGCACGTAATTCGTGTTCTGCTTCTACGTGTAGGTAAAAGTTCGTATTAAAATAATCGGTTTGTCTATCGGAGTTGTCATAGTTATAAGCATTTGCCACCGCTTCAAGAGCGTGCTTCAGGGCGCGATAATCTGCAGTCCACATAGCAGGGGCATCCGCGTGATGGCCTTCACGATTTTCCAGATTCCACTGCGCATATTCATGGGTGATCATCGGAATGCTGTCTGGCAGTTCCTTGATTGAAATGTAAATAGAGCCATTAGATTTTCGAACACCCACCTTTACGCTGGCGGGAATCGCGCCGGTTTTCTGAAGCTCTTTAATATCACTGCGGATCCGTTTGTTGATTTCCGTAAGGCTATAGAGCTTTTCGCCATTTTCACCACTGAACAGTTTGGCCCCGTACCGAGGAAGATCAGCAGTCTGAACAACAGTTTCATAGGTCTTGAGGAAGTCTGATAACTGCGTTGCAAAGGCCTGCGCCGGGTTGTCAGATTCTTTGGAAATCTTGATGGTTTCAAAGGTGCTGTATTCGTTGTCGCGGTCGATTGGGTATACGGAAATACTGAGATGGTATTCGTCGCCTTCGAGCTTTGGAGGCGCTACGGAGGCTCTGCGGGGGCCAATAATGATTGATCCCACGGTCTCTGTTTCTGTGCCTGCCGCTTCAGTGAAACCCGGCAATAGCGCAACAACGGCCTGACCCAGCTTGAAGAGGTCTGATCCTCGGATCTCAGCTACTCTGTCTGCATGGATTTTGTCAGCGATGCGTTCAGATAAAACTTTAGCGCCTTCTCGGTCCATCCCGGTGAGTTGGCTAAGCTTTGCAAAGGTTTCGTCGTAGTCCGGGGTGTTTTTAAAGATATCGATCATCTCTGAGGTTATTTCCATTTCGGAAATCTCGTACCTCAATTCAGCCAACTCTTCTTGCAGAGCCTGTAAGCGCTCCCATTGGTAAGTGGACAAAGTATCTTCGTTGCCAACGGTCAACTGCTCTATCTCTGTTTCGATCTCAGTGCGACGAGCAAATCCCTCGAACTGTTCAAGCATAAAGGCTGCTACTGGATGAGCATGGATATTTTCTTCAACAGCCCGTTCGACCATGCGTATATTTCTTTCTTCTCCCAGGCGCTTGGCTATGAATAAGGCTTTTTGTAATGGTTTGTCGTTATCAATACCGTTAACGATGTCGATGAAGCCTTGATCAGACAACAGACTTTTAACCGTATCTGGATGCATGTTCCATGGTTCGGCATCGTGTTCTGTAGCATCGGCAATTCTGTCCGACATGTCTTGTGCGATCTGGTGCAGTATTCCCTGATCGAGAATGATGCCACCGGCTGCAGCTTTCGTGGACAGAGTAGCCCATGTGTTATCGAGAGCTTTTCTGGCGCGGGCTATTTCAAACTGGGAAGGAGAATCAGGGCTTTGTTCAGCCAGTTCTAGCATGGAAACGCTGCGGAGATATGAGCTGATATCGGAAAATTCAATGTCAGCATGTCTCAGCTTTTGCACCAGCTCCGGCATTTCTGTTTCAAGATCAAATTTATCACTCGCAAGCGTTCTGTCTTCTTTAAACAGGGGGACTACTTCACCGGTTTGTGTGGACGGAGAAAGAATCTCCGGCTCTGCGATGGCTGTTTCTTCAGGTTCGGCTTCCTGTTCTGGCTGGTGGATAGATTCGTACTCGGAATCTACGGTGATTTGATCGTTTTCCCACCACTCGCCCGCAAAATTGAAAGTCTGACCATCGATGTCCACTACCTGGCAGTCACTATGAACGACTGGTTTACCGTCCTCAAACTCAGCGATTTGCATTCGTCCATGGCGCTTCGTCAGGACCATATACGGAGTCCCGAGATTGTCACGGATGACAGCGGAGAAATTAATAGGTGTGTCTTGTGTGACCGGCTGTGTGCCTTTTGGTGCTGCAGGTAAGGTGGAGGCCACCTCAGGATTAGATGTGAAATTAAGCTTCAGCCATTCAGGCGCATAGTAAAGGTTGCCAGCATTAAAGCGATCCACCAGAGCGTTGAACTGCTCAATGGAATTGAAGTAGTTAACCAGTTCCGAATCTTTGATCTGTTCTCGACGCATCAAGTAAACGCCAGCAGGGTCAGGCGTTACAAAGTTTTTGATCCTTGGATAGATCAGCTCTTGGCCCTTCGGTGCTTCAACCAGACGTTCTGGTTTTACCGCGTGTGCCGGGACTTGTTCGCCGGGGTTGTACCATAGGCCGTCAGGCGTGTACTCGCCAAATTCACCGGCTATATGAGGAGGAATCAGGTCTGGGCTTTCTGGCTGCTGTTGCGGAACATCAACTGGCTCCTCAGAGATTGCAGAAGCCTCTACTTCAATCGGTTCCTCTGTTGTAACAGACTCCTCTGAACTAATTAGCTCCTGATTGGCGTTCGATTCCTCAGTAGCTTCAGGCTTAGGTACATTGACGCTGCGAATGAGATCAGCGCGATTCGTTTTGATATACAAATCAAGCAGGGATAGGGCTTGTGGGATCTGACCTTCATTGTTAAATATGACATCCCGCTCGGTTCCTTCAACGCGAGCTATCAACTGAGTTCCAGCAAATTCGCGGTGCAAGGTGTACCAGTGCAGAGTATACCCACGGCGGTGTGTAGCTTCTTCCAACTGATCAATGGATACAGCGGCTTCCTCGTTAACGTATTCAAGTGCCCAATGCGAGGATATGTTGGTAAGGGGGTCAGGTTCATTCTGCTCATCAACGATCGTAGGAGCATTTTCAGCAGCATTTTGCTGTTCAGCCTCGTTCTGAAGAATCGGGACAGGGGAACCCTGTAGTGCCTGGCGACGTTCTTTTATCGTATTGAAAAGGTCTGCTTTTTCCGATGGAGAGAGCATAACAGTTTCATTCTGGATACCTACTTCGATCTCAGATTTGATAGCCAGTATTTCTGATTCAGTTGGGGCAGAGGTCAGAGCCTGTTTTGTTTCGGCGTACCCTTCTAGTGCTGGTATCGAGGCGCTTTGCTCCTCAATAAAATTCACTAATAGTTCTGATTCACCGTCTTCAAGTCTGGTATCGATCTGTAGTTGTTCTATGTGCCCAGACATTCTTGCGGATCGTGGATTTTCAATGATCCACTGCTTATGAGTTGAGTAACTATCAGAGCGTTCGATTTCCTCTTGAACTTCAGTCACTGGTTCCGGCGCTGCAGTTACTTCCGCTGCAACCTGATTGAAGGTAGCGATCGCCTTATCTGCCAGCTCTTCAAAGGTTGTTGCTCTAGGAAATTTGACCTGATTTTCTGATGCCGCCAGTAGATCAACGCCTTTGAAAGCATATCGCTCACCGGATTCCATACTCAGGAATGCGGATGGTTGATCATGATGCAGGTTTATCCTAAATTCGGTTCTGACCTGACGGTGCAAAGGAGTGTCAGGGTTAGCACGGATGAAACATGATATCTGAGAAGAGCCCGCCGTGCGTACAAATCGGATATCGCGTTCAATATCAAAATCTTCGAAGCTATGGCCGGGCGGTATTTGCAGATTCTCAGCGAACTTTTGTGAAAGTGATTTTCCGACTTCTTTTACGGCATCTACGGCCAGATAGTCCATGCCTGTTATTGCTTTTGCTTTTGATGGTCGGCCTTCGATGTAGGTGACTGGTTCGGCATGGTCTTTGAAATAGACCGCATGAAACTTGCCGTCTTTTTCAGTACGGAAATCGTCATGTGAAAGGGCTGTCTCAGCCAGTCGTGCCCGAGCCTTAAACAAGGTGACGATAGTGTTAGCGCGTTCTTCTGCCGTAGGAACCTGTGGCAGGTTGTTGGCGGGCTGTTCTTCTGGAGCTGTCCACGTTTCTGCTTCTACTTTCGCTTTCGCCTGATTCAGCATGCCATCCAGAAAGGCTTCAGTTGTCTCGATTGCTTTCAGGGCACCCAGATCCCAGCGGGTATAGCGCTGTTCTTTAACCAAAGCATTAAATGCTTCTTCTTCAGTGTTATGGACCTGATGAGAGAAGAAACCACGGGTATCGAACAGGGTGTAACGGAATTTACCGACTTCTTCCAGATCTGGGGTTACAAATCCCCAGCTCTCTTTAGATTCGTGTTTTAGCTCCTTACCTAATACACTGCCCGGCATCTGGGCTTTTAGGTGTGTCAGTTGCTCCTCACCAGACACGAAACGCATGCGCTCTTCTGCCAGTGCTGCAAGCTCTGCAAATTCAGAATCAACGAGGAATCCAGCTGCATCATCGAACACAGAATTAAGGTCATCAATAAGATCTTCTCTGTTGTCTCGAACATACATATAAGATGCATATAAAGCGTGATCTCCGATTTCAGATGCCTGATCAAGTAACCGCTCAATATCTATCCCCCGAAGCTGCTCAATAGAATCAGCGACAATCCTGATATGCGCTTCTGGAGAGAACTCCAACGGTTCTTCAGAAGCCGGAGTTTCGTCATCCGTGATTCCTGATTCAACCGGTTCAGGGGCTTCAGCTGGTTCAGGAACTTCGACTGATGCCGGCTGCTCTATGTCTGAAACGTGTCCAGCCTCAATGGGCTCCAGAGCTTCGGCAGCTGCTTCCACCAGGCGATTCTGGTAAGCATTCCATTCAGTCTCGGTCATTACTTTTGTTAATGACTCTAAATCGATCCTGCGGAGAACTTCTTGAGGAGAAGGGCAGGCAAATTGAGTAAATGCCAGCACCCCGTTAGAGCGCTCTACTGCTGGAGCGTAGCTGTTATCGGTCAGCCGGATAAACATCTTGGTCTGGAATGAGAATGGTTGACCGATCTCTGCGTCCACTTCATTTCGTTCACGCAGATATAGGTTTTCTAATGTGCTATGAAAATCAGCATCGTGGAAGATAACGGAAACTTCACGGTTACGTTTGTTGATAGTAACGGTGACATTAGTGCCCTCAGTATATTTCGCCTCGAAGGTGTTTGCTGACCGGCGCATGCCGTTCTGCTCTAACCAATGCGCCAAGCTCTCGCCTGCAGGTGGAAGTTGACCTTCGTAGCGCTTTACATTGATACCTGGTGCATATTCTTCTGAAAAGGCGTTGCGGAACATGGTTGAGAGGAAGCTGTTTGGACTATTTTCTTCAGCTTCAACCACCTGTGAAATAGGGGTCGCAACATCTTCAAAATCCATCAAAGGGAAGGCTGCCCTAAGAGCAGCCAGATCAATATTTTCTACAGGGCAAACCCATACACCTTGTTGTGAGTATTTGAAGCCTGCGCTGTCTAGGGCAATATTCCTGAAAGGGTTTGTATTACCGGCGTTATAAAGAATGAAAACAGGCCTATCGTTGATCACTTGGACCTGCGAGATAAGCGTTTCACCGGTACGATCGTTATGGCGGTCAAAGCTGACCCAGCTAAGTAAATTCATTCCGATACCCCTTACATGCCCACTTCAGCTTTAGGATTAGTTGAGAACATCTGATCGATTTCATTCCCCAGTTCGCTAAAATCCAGATTATTTTCGGGATTTTGGTTTTTAACTGGGTTCGTCGGTGCTGCAGGCTGAGAGGGGGCAGCGGTGCTCATATCGTTGATGCCGCCTGACAGTTCGGGGTGCTGTTGAGAAACAACCTGAAGTGCTGATTGAAGTTGTTCTTTAATCTGCGAATACTCAGCAATAGGGAAGTACCAACGGCCATTTTGTTGAATTGGGTTGCTACTTAAAGTGCTCAGGCTGGTGAAAAGTGACTCTTCTAAATCGGGATTGCCGTTTGGTGGTGTAATAGAAATAAATTCTCCGCCCTGAACATCGTTAATTGTGAAGGGTTGAGCTGCTGCTTGCTGCGGTGTCATCTGCGGAGCCTGCTGGCTCATCTGTTGCTGCGGTGCCATCTGCGGGGCCTGCTGGCTCATCTGTTGCTGCGGTGCCATCTGCGGAGCCTGCTGGCTCATCTGTTTCTGCGGTGCCTGGAAGTCAGTGCTCATCGCATGTGCTGATGGTGATTGTTGCTCGGGGAAAGGGTTTTCGAAAGCTGGAGCTTCCGGCAAAGCATTTGGTTGGGGGCTGTGACCTGCCGTAGGGTTGTTCTGGTTTTGTTTCTGCTGTTGGCGCTCAGCAGATAGTTTATTCAGGTAGTTCTGGTGATTTTGCTTATCCACAAGTGTAGGGATGCCCGCACGGGTGACAAGGCCGTTGCGTTCAGTAGCCATACCGCCACAGATCATATAGAAAGAGCTGCCAGATTGAGAATGTCCCTTTCGGAAACCAATCATGCACTCGGCAAAGCCGGTGTAATTTTCTTCGCCCTCTTTACCGCTATTGAGCATCGTTGGCACCACTTCCCAAGTATTCATGGGCAAGTTGTCGAAGTGTTTTTTCTTAACGCTCTTTTTGGTCTCTGTACCTACGGTGAACCCCAGCTGTTTAACGACTTCAACCTTATAATTCGGTGCCTGAAAAGCTTGCTCCAGCATCGGGCGGATATCCCGAAGTAAAGCATTCGATTCGGTTCCTTCCGAGTTGTACTGGTTAAACGTGGTTTGAATATTGGCAGGAGAGTGATCATCATTAAATGCAGGGAGAAAGCGGCGCAGTGCAGCGTTCAGCGCGTTACCGGAGTCATCAAACTCAATGATGCGAATCCCGGCAATTGGGTTGGCGTTCATGGGCGTTGTTTCTGGGTTCAAAGCCTCAAAAAATGCCCGATTAAAAGATTCCATATTGTTAACATCAACCGCATCAGGGAGCATCACCGTAACATTCATGGACGTATTGCCATTCTCATGGAAGAAAGGTGACTGGATCCGGGCCATTACTTTACGGGCCTGTCCTTCTTGTGCGGAAGGGGATAACAGGCGGGGCCAGCGGCAGCCCATTACATAACTAGAATCCTGAGATCGCCGTGAGGCTTTCTGATCAACATACGCTTCAGCCAGCATGACTGCACCGCCAGGGGCTGCATTCTTGCGAATACTGCTTACTGATGGTTGGTTCGGGTTGTTGGCTTTCGGCACATAAACTTCAACTACTTCACCGGTATCCACCCGTTGGCCGATAATACGTTCATCACTCGAATCGGAAGGGTTTTGAATGTAATTGGTGACTGTGATTGCAACATTCACACGATTTGATTGGGTATTCCGTTTGGTGTTGAACTGATCCAGTAATGACATGGTTTAATCCTCAGGGTTCTTTAAATTAGGGTTCTTTAAATAGGGTTCTTTAAATTAGGGTTCTTGGGTTATCCCACCTTCATGGCAGGAGGATCAGAGGGGGCTTGTAAGGCATCCTCTGTAGGTTCGCTGTGCTGTGCCTGGAGTTGGCGCAGTGACAGGAATTCATCAATGTCGGTGGTAAAACCTGCTAACTCTGCAAAACAGGCTTTGGCTGCTTTAGAGGTGGCTTTACGAACACCGACTTCGGTTTTCTGGAAGGCTTCAGGGTTTTCGCCTAATGCTGTCAGAGCACTTTCCACCAGCTCGGGATCAAGCTTTGGTTCTTTCAAGCACTGTTCCAGTAATCCGTGTTCTTTTAGGAGTTCGAAGGCTTTAGTGGTATCTAGATCGCTCTTTTGGGCCTTCTCGATAGTTGGTTGTTTACGCAGGGAATCTAGGTCCACCGGGTACTTCTTCAGTACTTGCTCAGCGGCATCAAGATCCATGCTTTGTTTCTGAGAGAAGTTAAACATTTCTCCTTTTATAGAATCGAAGGCGATGTTTTGTTGTGAAATAAAGCTACGCAGGTAGTCTTGAGTGCCAGAGGTTTCCCGCTCGCAGTACTCTGAAATCGCACGCAGATTACCAAGACGCTTTTCTATGGCTTTCAACTCGTCAGCTGCCGCGTCACTGAGTTCTACCTGTTCAGGAATGTAATGAGGAACGGCTTCACCTTTGATGAGGTGGTCCATGAATGAATCACTTACTAAAGGAATCGCTTCCCTGATTGAGCACTCATTACCGTAGAGATTTACAGTGATATCAGGCTCAACCTCGATAAAGTTGATCCGCATGCCGGGATTCTCAGCGGCCAGTAAGGAGGTCATCTGGCTAACGACTTGATGGTGCCCGTCCTGTCCATCTTTGCGGATCATTTTTACCCAGGCATCGGCCAGCTCAACAGGAACGTCAAGTTCGGCAATGATTAGCTTGTCAGCTTTGATTCCCTTTTCTTCGCCAATCAGGTCATAGTGATGCAATTGGGATTTGTATTGGAAAATCTTGGCGTTTTCCGAGCCCGTGCTTTCGACTTCCGTTGCGGAAATAGGCACCTTGGTATCAACCAAAATCCGCTTTTGATTCAGGTTCCAATACAAATCCGGTGAACCAGTACGATTGGGTATGTGAGAGTCATTGATTGTGTTCTCAGCAGCCACATCTCGGGTTCCGCCATAGATCGCCAGAATGGCTTCGATCAGTGGTTCTTCAAGAATGATGCCGCGAAGCATGTGAGGTAGAGGTCTGGACGGAGGGATTTGCAGTAACTTTTCAGCCGCAATCAGTTGGCCGGTATTCCCGAATGGCGGGGTTAGACCTTGAGCCTCAAGTAAGAGCGTCCCTATTTCAGAGCCACCAACCCCCGCTGCACGTTTTAGATGCCACAGCAGGCGATTGGGGTCTGTTGTGTGTACGTTCTTAAGCCAGTTAATGACCGTATCTTTGTCTAAGTTTTGCGAGTGAGGCAAAGAGGCCAGTAGTGCTTTAATTTCCTTCATCATAATTTATGCAGACTATTAAAATATTATGATAAAAGAATATCAGAAAACTATTTAATCCGCTAAATATTAATCCTTACTTTTCATGTCCCTTATGATGCTGGCGATTAGCTTCGGATTGTAGCCATGAATGACAGTCGGGCTACCATCAGCACTGCGATACAGGGTAACCGGCGTTCGACGGTCTCTCAGGTTATAAAACGCCTTTTGAGTCTGATGAAGACGCATAGCTGCCTCGTCATTCGCTTCAAAAACGATTCCGTCCTTCATGTTCGGGTTTTCCATCAGCAGATCGAGATTCTGTGTATTGACGGCAGTATCTGGTTGGCTCAGTGCAACCTGCTTATAAGTAGGGCTGGTGGTAAGGGCATAAATTGGTATCCAGTGGAAAACCGCATCACCTTGGTGTTTCTTCGCAGACTGGTATTCAAGCCGACAATTCGAACAGTTCGGGTCAGCGAAGATATAGATGTGATGCTTGCCATCACCAAGTTGAATGCTTGGAAGCTGTTCAACGGTCGCCATGAATTCTTCTGGGGTTTTGGCTGCGCCCTCGAAAACCGGCGTTAAGTCGCTGCTTTTCATACGCCGCTCTTTTACAAGAGTATCGAGCCCGTTTGAGTAGTCTATCTGGAGCTGCGGCAACTTGGCCGTGTAGGGGCTGTTGTGGTTTTCCTCTATTTCATCCAATGCCTCTCTGGCTTGCTTACCTTGCAGCTGGGCTAACTTCGCAGGTTGGGTGGGAGTGGCTAATGGCTGCTTGTCTCCCGCCTTGATGATGTTCCCTAAGATTAGATGCTCCCCATCAGGCAGCATAATTACCCTTTCACGTTTTCCGTTTGTGTCGAAGTCGATCACCGTGCTTGCGTTAAGCACTTTCCCAACAACGCCATTAATCGAGTCGGATTGGTATCTGGTAATTGCCAGATTCTGTGCATCTGGAAACGTCGATTGGACCATCTTTCTCGCCTGGAAATAGGTATGGGACGGGACGTTTTCAGCAGCTTGGCTAGCAATAGATGTGCTTAGCAGCAGTGGCGCAATGAATGCGGCCAGAAAATTTCGTTTTGCTCTCTTGCTCAGTCTTGTATTAATCATCAATTTAGCCCTGTTGAATAACGCGGATACTCAATATATTATTGCAAAACAAATTATGATCAAAGCCTGATCATTTATTTTTTTATTGGGAGGTTTGATGGCGGAGGAGTACTACACGCTGCAGATGTTGCGAGAAGAACTGCCAGCGAAGATGGAGGTGAAAGGGGTAATGCGGGCCTATGAAAAGCTGGCAGTAGAGTTTGACCGCTCTGTGACAGATGTTCGGCGCTGGTTTGCTGCTCCAGATACCAAGTTTCACGGTATTCCACCGATGGATCGGGATATCTGGGACCGTCTCGAATCTCTATCTGGATTCAAGCTGAACCGAGAAAATTACTATCCAAAACCAGATTTCTGGGACCGTGCTCATGGCTAAAGATAACCATACCGAAAAAGCGGATGAGATTTTAAAAGGGCTTCAGAGGTCGTTGAGGGAGGATCCAACTGGGGGTGTTTCCGCCTTTGTTGATCTGCTAACAGTTGAAAGATTCACCGCAAGAGCGATCGCGGCAAAAGCTTTGAGCTATTCATTGATTATGAATGTGCTGCTGATTGCGCTGGTGGCCTACCTGGCTTTCCCGCGTACCGATGTAAAAGTGGCTCAGCAGCGTATTGATGGTCGTTTGGCTGAAATTGCGACCTCTGAAAAGCCTTATTACGATCTGCAGGACATTAAAGATTTTGCCCAAAAACGTGCAGTGAATATCCATTCATGGACACATACCAATTACTTGCAGGTGTTCGAGGATGAGCGTCCTTTCTGGGATGAGAGTGTGTTGGAGACCTATATCGATACATTGCTTGCCAGAGACACTTTTGGTGCTGCTGAACAGTACCGCCGCCGTTTTGAAGCTGTGATCCCCCGCCCCCCTAAAGTGCTCCAGCAGATTAAATATGACGGCGAATATCGGATATATCGCGTCAAGCTCACATTAGTGGATGAGTCGATTGATATTGAGGGTGTCGATTCCAAGACCTGGGAAATCACTTTGGATGTGCGTGAAGTCACTCCCGACGAAGGCTGGGCTGGCTTAAAGGTGATGCGATATGACGAGGTAATCAAAAAGTGAAGTCGTTAACTCGTTCTATCATCACAGCTCTTGGCGTTCTTGCCTCCGGTATGACTTTCGCTGGAGCGACACAAGACACTGAGAAGCCTATGGCAACGCCCGAAGCGCCTATTGGTGTTCCTGAGTATTTCGATATAGCTCCTCAGGGAGAGGTATTAGATGCTGTCAGGCAGGTTATGGGGGGAACGGTTGACGAATCCGCCCAGACCGATAATGCCATCAAGATGTATGAGCATGCTCGACAGGTTACACCGGAGGTTGATTCCATCGTTGATACCTTCACTGTGCGTCTGCATTCCGACAAAAAGTACGCTGTCCAAGTCGTGTCTGGTTATGAGAGTGAGATTGTTTTCTTTGATCTTAATGGTAAGCCTTGGGAGATTGGCGATGTCTCCACTGGCAATACGACGATTCTGCAAGCTACCAAGAATGAAGTCATGCCTCATAGCATCGTACTTGCTGCAGGCGAAGGTCAATATGCGGGGCGAACCAATATTAAAGTTCGATTCGCAGGGTTAGATACCTCTATCTCATTCCCAATCACGATCAACACTCAGGCCTACATCGAAACGCTTAAAGTTGTGCTTCCGGGCATGGCTCCAGCAGTTGATGGCGTGACATACAACCCATCCTTTGATGAGCGACGAGTTATGGATGATCCCATTGCCAGAGCCATTCTTGATAATCCTGTGGCTCCGGAGAACTCGGGCGACTGTGCCAGCCGCTTAGCTATTACCAAGACATTAACGGGGCAGACATTACCGGGTATCCAGCCGGCTGTTTTCTCTTGTGACAACGGGCTCTATATCCGGACTCGTTATCTCAGCGCTCCAGCACCGGAGCCTAATGGCGTGACTCATGGACCAGATGGTTACCGTGTCTATCACTTCATCGACTCAGGGGAATACTTTTCTTTCCGCGATCGCGCCGGCCAACCGGTGTTTGTCGAAGCGGTTAAACCCCAAACATTTATCGGTGCACGTTTCGGAGAGGGAGCCACATTAAAATGACTGAACAGCACACTGAAGTCGTTGATACTCCGAAGAAGCTCACCGTAGGGCAAAAAGTGGGCTCTGTATTCGGTGCCAGTGCCCCTCATGGCGGGTTTGCAAAAGTGGTGCTTATTTTGGCTGTGTTTGTGGGCCTGGCTACGTTTTATTTTTCAGGTTCAGATGAAACGAAAGAAATAAAAGCCGCGGGGAAAGGGCATACCGACCGGGGCAAAAAAGAAGCAACCGTGCCGCAAGCTGTTGCTGATGAGGAAATCGAGCGAGATCACGCCCTTGCTGATACTGCGAGACAAGAGGGAGATACATTTGCTGGTACTCGACCGAACACCGGGAAGAAATCTATTGATGAAGTATTGGCTGGTATAAAAAAACCACCAGCAGCAGAGCCAGAACCAGCTAAACCTGAACCGGCAAAGCCGGTATCGCCAGTTTTCAAGCCCAACAACCTCAGTTTGGATAGTGCCAAAAATACAGGTGCCCCACGGGCTCAACAAGCACGGCATCAGAATACGCTGGATAAAACCCGTGCTGAGCTAATTCGGGACCGCATGGGTGAGTTGAAGCCTTCAGGAAACTTTTTAAATGGAACGCTGGTGGACTTTGTACCACCTGAACCAACCACTACCCTAAACCGCACTGAGGGCGGTGACAGCGCAACAGGATCGGCTTCCGGAGTAACCGGATCAACAGCGAATTCCGAATCAGATCTGATTCAGGCGCAGCGTGCTGGATACTTCTCATACGGAGTGACAGTCACAGGAGCTGATACCGATGTACCTGTGAATACCATTGTTGCTGAAATCATGGGTGGGCAGCTAGACGGTGCGCGAGTTATCGGAAGTTGGCAGCGACTTGGTAATTTTTATGAAGACCTCTCATTAACCTTCACTTCCTTGGAATTCGAGGGTGAGGTTTATCCGGTCAATATGATCGCCTTCAACAGCAGTAATCATCTTCCAGCCTTCGTTAGTGAGGTGGATCGTCACATCCTTTACCGTTGGGGTGGTTTATTAGGTGGTGCCGCACTGGAAGCAGCGCAGGCTGCTGCCTTGGCGGCCGCTGCGATCTCCAACCCAGAAGCTACAGACTCCGTGGTGCAAGCGACTACGGAATTGTCAGGTGAAGAACTTCGTAACCTTTTCTTATCAGAAGGGGGATCACGGATAGCTGAGCAGCTGAAAGAGAACTTTCAGCGACCAATCACTTCACGGGTGTTTGTCGGCCAGGACATGCGCCTTTTAACACTTGAACCAATCTTTGTGAAACGTAAAGGGAGCCTCTAATGAGCAGCCTTGATCAAACTGGGGGCCATGAGGCTCCTGACACTGTAGAGAACTATGGGGAAGAAGCAGGTTCCTCTTCACAGGAAACCCAACAGGGTGGAAATGAAGAGACATTGAGTAGCCCTCCCAAGAAGAAAATGAATAGCTTTTTGAAGGTTATCCTTATCGTCGGGGTTGTGTTTATTCTGGCGATTAGCGCGTTTGCCGGTTACATCATGTACCTGCAGAATTCGGGTCCGAGTCGGAATAGCTGGGAACCGGTAGAACCTAAATCAACAGCGAATGAGCTTGTACCTGCTACCCAGCAGGCACAGCCTGAACGTGCCGAACCGAGCGTTAAGGTAGAGACAGCGCAATCAGTATTTAAACCAACAGGTGCCGTGGATAGACCGAAGCTGGAAATGCCGAAGCTTTCCGCTCCTCAGTCTATGGAACCGGCTCAGCCTATTAAGACTGCAAAGGTCTTCGATCAAAGCAGTGACTTTGTTAAAGCTGATCCTGAACCGGTGACAGAGATGGAGCGTTATGCAGCAGCATCTCAGTCCGGCTCCCTTGATAACTCAGAGGAACATGGTCATCTCAGCCTGGGGCATGATGCAGAGGATGATTTACATAACTCAGTCCTCGCTGAAGTGCGAGTGATGTTGGCAAGGCAGGAAGAGCATGAGCAGCGATTCAAAAGCTTTGATCTGGCTGCTACAGCGCTGCACCGGGCTCATAACGATCAGTTAAATGTATTGTCCGTCGATCAGAAGCGCACCAACGCAGCCGTACTGGGCATTAAGAAAGACATTCTGCAGTTGAAATCACAGATTGAAAGGCTGGATTCAAAGGATCTGGAAAAAACCCTTGAGAAGGTCGAATCATCCGCCAAAGCGGTTGATAAGCTGGTTGCCCAGTCGCAGCAGAACGATCGCAATATCAAGTGGCTTAGCCGTGAACGCCTTTGTCTTCTCGAAGCACAGCTGGGGGTAACCAAATACTCCAAACAGTGCTCAGAATTCAATAAAGAACATAAGGCTAAAGCACAGCCACTGGCGATTCAGTCAATTCCTCAACAAGCTGCCAGTCCACAGGGCGCGGCGGTATTCAGTGGTAATCCTGATGTACCAGCGACTGTTGGTGTCGTGGCTAACCCTGCACCAGTCGCTAATACAGCGATCGTAGCGAGTAATCGACCAGCTAACCCTTGTACGTATGCTGATCGCACTTGGAAGCTACAGTTGATCAGTGGCACTAATGCATTGCTGGTTCGGGGTACGGATGGATTTGAAACCGTTGTGGAACCGCATACGTCGATCCCAGGTTTGGGGCGTGCTCAGCTGTTTAATGCGCAGGGCTATCCTCAGTACGTCCAGTTCACTAATGGCATTGTGTGCGGGGGATAATGATCGATGGGTCCGAACCTTAACACCCAGAACCTGATGATATCGATCAGTGCTGAATACCCACTGATCTTCAATTTCGTGGTAATGCTGGCCGCATTCCTCGGGTTCATGTTTGGTTTATGGGTGCTGAGTTGCTTATTCAAAGTCCATGTGACCCGAACCTTACCACCTGAAAAGTTTGGCTGGGATTTAGCTATCCCGGCCATGCTTATTGCTTCTGCGACTATCGCCTTTTCTTCAACACTCTACATGCTATCGGTGTCGGTTCTTGATCACGGAGCCGGCTCACTGTTCCCTCCTGCGGCAATTACTGGCGAGCTTACCCCGATCAAAATGCTCGGCATGTTCGCAGAGCAAACGTGCCGTATTTTCGGATTTATCTTTGGTCTCTGGGGCATGGTTGAAGCCTTTATGTCTCGGATGCCCGAAGGCGAAAGATCGAAGATCTGGGGTGCGCTGGTTCGGATAGTAGTGGGAGTGATCCTTATTCGTGCCCGAGACTTCGGCAACTTGTTCGGAGGTATGGGCGATGTATTTTTTCGATAATCAACTTTCAAAATTAAAGGAAGTGAAACAATGAACTTTCCAAAAACTTTTGCTCTTACAAACCGCCTGGTAACAGGGGGGATTTTGCTGATGTCCTCAAATGTTGTGCTGGCAAATGCTGATAAGTCATTTGGGCAACACCTTTCAGATCATGGTGTTAAAGAAATGGGGCTGCTTTTCAATGTGCTAACTCTGGGAGCTGCCTTTGTAGGGTTTGTGCTGGGGTTGGTCTGCCTTTATGGAATGGCATCAATAAAGATGTTCCCCAATTCACCGGGGGCACAAAAGTTTGAACAGGCGGGTATGGGAGGCTTGGCGATTGGCTTGGTGATTTGCATGTTCATGATTGTGTTCGGCAGTGCCGTTTATTACTTCATTGGCACTGCAGCCGGCACCGAGGCCGATACTTCGGCCTTTGATAAGTTGAAGGGTAGCGCTATTGAACATCGACTGACTCCAGTCGGCCAGGAATTAGCATCGCTCGAAACGCTAACTCTGACAGCTAAGGCTTAATTATGTTGCTCATAGGTAATTGGTCCGATCCGATCCAGCCTGAAGAAGCAGGAGGGGTTCAGGTATTACATGACTTTATCAGTAGGAAAGGCTGTGTATGCGAATTCTGCGGTACTCAAACGCGGTTAAGCGCTAAAGAGCCCCTTGGACATTTCCATGTATGCCGCCTCGATCGCCAATTACCTAATGAGCCTGCGAACTGGGTAACCCTGTGTTGTATCTGTTCTGATCTCAACAGTTTGGACAAACTGAAAGGGAAGGGGAGCTTTATCGAAGCTCCTTGGATCTCACAGGGGCAGCTGACCAACCTGCTGCGGTTGGCTTATGCCGTATCAGTGAGGCCAGAGGCCGAATGGGGGACCGTAGGAAGCAGCGCCAGTGCTTTTCTGAATGCCATCGATTCTACGCCTGAAGCATGGGCCTCGATTAAGTGGGCTGGTCAGGTAGAAAGCCTTCAGTTTGTCATGGATCGGATGGTCCACCCTTTCAGCCGTGGTGCCTATGCTAACAGTCTTCGATTCAGGTTTGACTTGGATCCCTACGAGGACGCAATACGCTATTGGGCGGTGGCGCTTGAGAAGCTGGCAATGGCAGCCCAATCCACTGATGAACCTGCTGCAGAGAGTCCGGACACGATATGAATAAGTTTGGCTTAGGAATCGCACTGCTGGATTATGGTATCGCAGCGGATAGTACAGGAAACGTCTTTGAGTTCCGGTCTCCCAGAGAGTTAAACGATTCATGTGTGTGGGTCACGGACAAAGATGATGCCTATGTAGAAGTGAACCTGGCAGGAAGGGGCCGCTTTAAATCAGATGCATTCTTTGGCCGTAAATTGAGAACGATCGTTACTGATTTAGGGCTGTCAGTGTTAAACCCAAAAGAACAAGCACAGGTGCTGCAGGTTATTCTGGGTTGGGCACTGGATATGAGCCGAGAATATGCCGGCCTCATTCCGCGTGAGGCTGCGCGGGTGGCTTTTTTCGCAAAAACGGATACCCGGCAAAAGCATTTGAAACCGATCCTAGAATCAGCTTCTCAGCGATACTGCACGCTGGTGGGTATGAACCCGGCTAACTTGTTCATGCTCTACAAGCCGGCAAGCGCGGTATACCAAGAGATTAAAGATTACCGGTTTCCCTTTGGTAATTATCGCCTGCAATCATCGTCAGGGGTGTCCCCAGATCAAATTGGCACCGATCAATCGAATGTCGCCTTTGTGAAGATCACTGATCCTGAAGTAATCGGCCAGATTAAAGTAGTCAGCTTTATCTCTGTTGAAAGCCGGGTGAAAGAATCTGCCCTTTGGTTATCTGCCCCAGAATATCAGCAGTTAGAGTCATGGATTGGATACTATCCAGAGATTGACGAGGTACTAACCGCGTTAACTTTCACCTCATTAGCGGAGCAATATCCGCTTAATCGTATACCCAATACATCCAGTGAGCAGGCAAAAAAGATCAAGCTCCAAGAAGAGATGTCTTACTCCGTATTTCTTGTTTTTGAGGCGTTGCTGGCTGCGCACTTAGGAATTGGGGCAAAGCGGATGTCATTCTCGGAGGCTTATCTGTCTGCTTTGGTCAGGGTGAGTCAGATACCTGCTGTTCAGATGCTGGAAAGGTCTGGTTTTGCCGTACAGGGATACGGCGGTGGCCGGATTGCCCTTACAGAACATCCAATGAAATCAGATACAGATAAACGCAGTGAGCTTCTTGAACTGGCTTACCGACAGGGGTTAATGACCCCCGCTATCGATTTTGGTGTGAATTTTGGTGACCGTTCTCAAACGGGATTTGGCACCTTTTTCTCTTTTGCTTGTGCAGGCGATACCAACAACCTGTGCCAGCTGAACCACTATATCTTAGAAGATTAGAGATAATGTTATGAGCATCTTTTTTTCAGCCTTAGAACGTCTACTGGATACTCTCGATCATATTGAGAATCCCGGTAGCAGCTGCAGTCTTAACCTGCCGATAGGGAATACAGGTGTCATTACTTGTAAGGATGGCAGTCTATTATCTGTCATCGAGATACGTGGTTGCCGCCGCTATGTTGGCCTGAAGGAGCATAGAGAGAATGTTGAAGCATTGGCGGAAAAGCTCACTCCATACTACAAGTCACAACAACACGACATCGGCTTTTTCTATGAGTTTGATAATGATGAGGATGTTGTTCGCAAGAAGCTGGATGAAATCTACTCGCCGGTACAGTCTGCGATTCGATCCCTTGGTCTGAAGTTTGACTCAGTACTCAAAGAAGAAAAGGATGTACTGGCGAAAGTAACACACGTTGAAACATGCTGGATGGTGATCTGGACCAATACGAAGCTCAGAACACAAGTCCCAGCTGAGGAGCGTGTCCCTGTTGCTAATGCTGCGGAATTTCGAAGCTCCAACTACATGGATATGAACGGTATCACCCATCATGCCACTCGTGGCAGCAGTCATGAGGCGATGGTCGGTGGCGTTATGACAGTTCTCAAAGAACGTGATTTTAGTGTCGTTAAACTGACCTCGGCTAATATCATTCGTGCGATCCGCAACTGTATCGATGCGCGTAAAACTGGGCAGAATTGGGAGCCACGGATGATCAGCAACCAAAAATCTGCGTTTGCTTATCTCCCGGATAACCCCAAAGATGTTGTAAAAGAGGGGGTCGCTGGTTTAATGCCGCCAAGCCTCGGTCGCCAGGTCTGGCCTTGTGAGCCCAGAACAGTAAAAGGGCACCCTGAGGTTCTTCAGGTTGGTAGCCGTATCTACAAAGTGATTGTGTTGAAGGTTCAGCCAAACGGGCCTGTTCCATTCGAGAAGCTTCTAAAAGAAGCCTCAAGTCTTGGCATTTCCTTAAGGTTCTCAGGATTGATGAAATCAGCGGGTAGCGCCATGCTGGGCCTTAAAACCATGGTGGCTGCGGCAACTACCGTGCTACCCATCCCCAGCCGTGCAAAACACCTACGAGATACGACAGATCATCTGAAAAAATACTTGGATGAAAAACGGAAGACGGACTCTGCCATCCAAATGGCGTTCACTACCTGGGATCATGTAGACAATATAAGGGAACTGGAGTTTAAAGCTGACAAGCTACTGCAGATCATTAATGGTTGGAACCAGGCCAGTGCCTATTTCATCGTAGATGATATTCAAGAGGGCTATGTTTCAACTCTTCCGGCATATCGGAACGGTAGTGTTGCCCCAGCAGCTGTAGGGCCTTTGGAAGACATCCTGTACTGCATGCCGATTACTCGCCCTGTCATGCCCTTTAACACTGGCGGGATGTGCTTTCGAAGTGAGGATGGTCGTCCGATGCCATTCCAACCGTTCGATTACAACGTACTTAGACACCATATTTATCTGGTAGCTGGTGAACCCGGCTACGGGAAAAGTGCGTTGATCAATAACCTGCAGGTTTCTTTGTTAAGTGCGTCAAACGATATTCCTTACATTGGTATTGCTGATGTGGGTACTTCCTCCTTAGGCGCAATTCTAATGGCTCAATCCATTCTGCCTGAGGGTAAGAAACACTATGCAATGTATCACCGGCTACGTAATACGGAGGAACAGTCTTATAACTTTCTTGAGCAGGACTATGGCCTCAGATCTCCATTAAAAGAACACTTTGATGAGATCGTTAACCATATCGAGCTGATGATGTGTGATGACCGTACTGGCGAACTTCATACGGATATGCCGGGCTTGATCAGGGCGGTGGTTAGATTGGCGTATCGAGTCAGATCCGATGAGGGGTCAAAGGCGGATCCGGAATATTTCAAGCGGAACCGCATGAATGATAAGCATTGGCCGATCATCTCAAAAGCGCTAGAACAGATTGGTTTAAAGCCGAATACCGATATGACATGGTGGAGCATTTTTGATGCGCTGCACGCGGAGGGCTTCTACCGGGAAGCTTCATTGGTTATGAGGTTTGTCGCTCCAACACTTCCATTGCTTGCGGCGATCGCTACGCGGCCTGAGATTCGTTCTGAGTATCCAGGTATCTATGATAGTGGGACACCGTTGGTTGATTATTTCTCCCGCAGAATTGGGGAACTGGTGGAGGAGTACCCGATATTTTCAGGCCACACTCAGCTGGATCTGGGGGATTCACGTATTATCTCTCTTGATCTTGAAGAGGTAGTACCGCGGGCTTCCGAAGGGGATTATTCGCTGAAGAAAAAAGGGGCGGTATTCTTTGCAACGGCTGCTCGAATACTAACTTCGCGTTTCTTCTGGAAAGAAGACCGGCTCACTGATATCCCTGAAAAATATCACACCTATCATGAGCCGCGTATTCGCTCCATACGTCAAACCACAAACGCGCTTCAAATCGATGAGCTGCAACGCTTTGCGGGTATTGATCAGTCTGACCAGCTTTGCATCAAGATTGCTAACGAAGGTCGGAAATGGGAAATCGGTGTCATCCTTGCCTCACAGGATGTCATAGAGATGCCTAAACGACTGGTTAGTTTCTCCACAGCTCGTTTCATATGCGGATTCGAAGCTAAATCGGTGGGGAACGTAAAAGAGTATTTCAAACTCAACGATACAGAAGTAGAGCTGATTGTGCGCAAGATACGCCCGCCTTCTAAAGAGGGGGCTTGGTTGCTCCTGCAGATCGATACGGATGAGGAAAGCTATTCGCATCTGGTCAACTGCCGTATGGGGCCACAGAAGCTCTGGGGGCTATCTACACGAAACAAAGATGCCATTGTGCGGAGCAGGGTTTACAAAGAGTTCAACGATGAACGCGGCCGGGCGCTGTTGGCTCATTTGTACCCCAGTGGCTCGATTGGTGATGAATACGACTTCCGAGTGCAGAGCTTATCTGTCGATCATGATGTTGGGTTAATGGAGTTGGATGAGATCAACGAGAACACCGATATCATTCAGTCTATTGGTGACTCGATAATTAAGCAGGGGCATGAAATCTTTACGAAATCTCTCAGAGAGGAAATGGCATGAAACCGAGAGAAGTAAACGCAACTATCCAGATTAAAGCGCCATCATTGGATATCGCACGGGAGAGGTTTACAGAGCAGGTCCGTGCGTTGGGTTTGGATCTGGTCTCTACGGAGATGGATGTAGATTATGGGCCAGGTGACACTGAGTACCATTTTAAGATCACACACCTGGTTAACTTTGAGCAGAGCTGGAACAGGACACACCCTAATGAATTTTGATTCTGATATCCCGCAGGTACACCAGCGAAAAGCCGGCCCAGATCAATTCGATAGCAATGCTCAGGCTGGGTGGGAAGAAATTAGCGAACATAGAGAAAAAGTGCAGCTGAACCCCATATGGGGGATGTTACGACGGCCAACAGAAACGCTGAACACAATCTATCGACTGGACTACCCGATCATCTGGCCACTTCTCTTGATCGTTGTAGCGGGGATCTCATTCTCTCTGAACCAATTTATTGCAGGTATGGATCCGTCAGTGGGTGCGTTGGTAATGACTACGCTATTCGGGGCGCTGGCCGCTATGATATTAGCTGCTATCAACTGCGCGAGCATTACATGGATAGGTCGGTTGCTTGGCGGTACTGGTTCTTTCAAACGGGTGCTGGTGGCCTGGGGCTGGTCATCAGCACCCTCTTTTCTGATACTCATTATCTGGGGCATCCGCTTTTCCATTGTTGGGCCGGGGTTCTTCGATGGAGGCAGTATTCCAGATACCGAGCAAAGCTTGGGGTTGCGATCGCTGGTCTATTTGACCATATTAAGCGCCATCCTGATGGTTTGGCAGATGATTCTTACAGTCAAAGCTATATCGATTGCTCATCAGATGCGTAAACTCAAAGCTCTGTTTGCCTGCATTGTATTACCTGCTTTGGCTGGAATTATTGTCGGTGTTATTGCTTAATAATGCAGCTTTGCATTTAACGGCTAAGAATTAACGTGGCAGACATTGTGGACTGGATCAGGCTTTAACGAACGGGAAGAGTGCAAGGAATAAACTATGAATATTACGCCGATTAGCGTAAATCAGCTCTGTCCCGGTGATAAAGAACAATTACGATCTCTTTTTACACTAAATGATCGATATGGGCAGTTATCGTTGGCTACGTGTGCCCTGCTGTCACTGTTCGAGTTACAACATCTTGCAGAAAAAGAAGTCATGAATCTTATCAGATCCAATCATGACGATTATCGTAAACAGTTTTTTAAGCTGAGAAAAGCTGGTTTATTGGAGCCCAGTTTAGAATATTACTCCGATCCAAAAACAAAGAGGCAAACCCCGCGCCTCAAACTGGGTGTACCTGGTCGGAGCCTTTTGGCTGAGATCAGGTCTTCATTAGAAGGAAAACCTCACCAAAATCAAAATGAGCGTGTAGAGCAATACAAATCAGTGAAAGAGTCATTCCCGTATTTGTATCTATCAGCATTGCCTTGCCTTCTCGCTGTAAAAAAACATCTTTTCAGCAGTCGAGAGTTAGGATTGTTGACTGGTCACGACTTTAAAACCCACTTCGCAGCCACACGTAAAGCCCAACAACGCGGTTTAATAGAACCGGTAGGTTTTTGCCCCCAAACTACCGGGGGGGCATTAAAACTGTTTAAAGTAACTCAAAGTGGTGAAGATCTGCTAAATCACGTTTCCCGTCTTTAATCCTGATAGGTGGCTGTAATACCTTTATGACAAGAAAGTTTTTCTTATAAAAACGGGACGGAAATAGATGCTATGGAATTGTTAAAATTATAGATTTTGTCCTGGGCGGTATATTAAATCACACCACCTGTTGATTTTTGTCCTTTTAACGACTTGTTAGCCATAAAGTTCACTTTAAGGCAGACAATACTGCCAATCGATACGACCATTTTCCAGGCCACCGTTAGCAGTGTTGTCCTCAAAAACCAGTAACCTTGGAGCATGAAATGCACTTATATCAAGTAACTTTCCGTTTTTTTCTTTAAGATAATAAAGGGTAATGGAGAGTAAGCCAGCTAAAGTATCAATGGCATTTTTTAGACTTGCTTTATGAAATTCATTTGCTCTGTCGTGCTTGATTGAGTTATAACTTTTCCACCAGTTAGGACTCTGATTCTTCGACCAATCTTTCCATGGCTGTGTTTTAATTCCATACCTTGGAATAGCAAGACTCACACCACATATATTTGGGTACTTAGATTGAATGCACTCTGCATACTTTGATATGTTATTTGCCTTTGAATCAGAGTCAATCAGTTTGCACAACTCTTTAGCAAGCGTGTCAATCTCAGCTGATGCAGCCATGATAATTCTTGCGAACTCAATTGAGAATGTATCAAAATTAGTTTCAGAAAACTCTACATATCTAGCGCAATATTCCAAGTCGGATTCAATTGAAAAATAATATTCTAGTTGATTCGACATACTATCCCTTTTATGGTTAACGCCTCAAAGATTGGCTGTTCGCATTATTATGCACAGCAAATTCCCTAAGTTATTAATATTGGTCTTTGTTCTGTGCTTTGAGTACTTCCTTAGTATTTAAGGTGGTATGCTTTAAATGTTTTTAATAAACTCGGATCTGTATTTATTCAATTCTGATTTGGTGACTTCTAGTTCTAATTCCAAGTGTTCTTTTTCCTCGGTTAAGTATTTTACTTCTTCAGCTAATTGCCGGTTGTTTTCTGTTTGAATCTGAATTTGGTGCTTTAAAACTTTACATTCATCACAATTAGAATTAATCATAATCTGGCTCCTTCATAGTTAATTGATTGACTGCTGCCCGGCGTGTACGTCCATCTCGACGGTCATATTTAGCTGTTGTATTAAATGAAGAGTGACGCAATAAACCCATGGCTGTTGTTGGATCGATACCTGGTAGGTCTAGGATATTGGAACAGTAGGTTCTTCTACCGTCATGGCAGGTAAGTTTTGATAAACCAAGGCGTTCACAATAATCGCTGAATAGAAATCCAATTCCGCTCTGGGAAATACCTACTTTGATCAGATCCCCCCGACGATTAATCCGATAGAACAACGGCCCGGCATCTGTACCACGGTGTTCGATCCAGAGCCTGATCGCTTCCGATACTTGTTCGTTTATCTCCAAAACCACAATCTTATCGCCTTTGCCGTTTACCCTTAAAAAGCCTGGGGTTCCGTTCGGTTCAAAATCTTCCAATTCAATCTTGCAGAATTCATGTCGGCGGATACCGGCTAAAAAGGCCAGCCGAAATATGGCCCGGTCCCTTGCTGCCTTTACCGGTCGATGCAATGCCAGTTCATTCAGGTACTTCTCAAAAGCATTGGTTTCCGAAGCTTGCACCATCCTTCCAGCTAATGGGCGTTGGTTTTTGATCGGCTTTATATCTTGGATGCCTTCCCACTGCAGCGGCGTAATGATGCTGAGTTTGAAGGCTTGACGCAGCACACCCCGTATTGTGTCCAGATATCCATTCAGTGTGCTGGGGCTACGTTTCACCTTTTCGACGGTTTCTATGAGTGTGCCGTCTGCATCTTTTTTCTTAATGGGCTTGTTGTATGGCTTTGCTAATTCGTTGAGAAACGCGAGCAATCTGATTTCGGTCATCAGTGACCACTCGATGTAATGCGGATTACTGCCCGGTGCGCCGAGATGGCCAGCAATTTGTCGGAGCCGTCTTTTATGGGTAGTAAGCGATGTTCCGTGATAACGCATAAGGAACACGGTCACCGGGTTGGACTCACCAGCTGCGGTTGGCGTGGATCTGATGGGATTCACACCTTCATCAGCAACCAGTGCCTGTTCCGGGCGTTCGAAACTGGCCATGACCTGTTTAGCTTCTGCTGCGATAAGGCTGGTTGGTTTGCTGACCTGGTTCATAGCTGCTTTCAAGTTCCTATTGGTGACCTCATAAGAGTAGCATACTAACGAGATCATTTAATCTCGCCAGTTAAAATATATCAACTGTATTGGTGTAATTACACTAATACAGTTAATATAGGGGGAGGGTAGGGCAGTGAGCCCAAATTTGGCATGAGGAGTGCATTTATGTCTCAAGGTGGAAATAAGTCGAAGTACTGGAATGAGGCCGTTGTCGCTGCAGCCTGCACCAAGCTCAGTGAGGCCGGCATTACTCCTACAGTGAATTCAGTGCGCAGTCACTTGGCCATCGAAAAAGGCAGTGACGCGACCGTTCAACGCTATATCCGACTCTGGAGAGAAAACCGGATCAACGATGATTCTGAGGCTGATACGCCGGAGCCATTGTTAACTGCACTTAACAGTCTTTGGCACCAAGCATTAGAGGTGGCCAATAAACAACTGGAATCCGATAGAGAGTTGTTAGCTAAAGATCAGAAGGCTTTTATCGCTGAAGCGGTTGCCCTTGAAGCTTCTTTGAACGATGCAGAACAGACGGCGAGGAATGCATTGGCTGAAGCAGAGGAGATCCGCCACTCTGAAATGGAACTCAAGTCTTTACTGGAGACCCAGACCGGAATGCTCACTAAGGCCAAGCAACAGATGAATGAGCAGGCTTTAGAGATAAAGAGCTTGAGTACACAGCTAGCCACGGAAAAAGAAAAGTCTCAGATTTTGAATGCTCAGCTGGAACAGCAGGCTAAAACGGCCACCCAGGTTCAGAATATGTTCCGACATGATTACGAGAAGAAGTTGGAGTTCATTAAACAGGAGCTGGGGACTCACCTGGACAAGAAAGAATTTGCTGCGATCTTCAACTCTGAATTATTCAAATAGCCACACCGGGCCTGCTCGTATCTTGTTACCCCGGTAGAGGGAACTACCCTTATATGGAAGCTATTCAAGTACTCTGATTTCAGCATGAGGAGGTTCGTCATGACGATCTTGAATGGAATGCTCCGGAATACGGTACTGGCGCTCTGCCTTATCACCCCGCAGCTGGTTGCAGCGGCTGCCGATCACTAGGACTGCGCACTCAATAAAGCTCGGTTTCTATCTGATACAGCTGATCTTATAGAAAACCATGCGTTCTCTTTCGTGGAAGGCCAATCTCTTCGGATTAACAGGAACACCGGGCGGATAACCGGCGATACGGTTCTGGGTAATTCAAATGATCTTAAGCATACTGCTGCGATGGTCGTTGACCGGGGAAGTAAGGAGCAGGGCTTTCAGATGATGCTAATCGACCCTACGCCTGAAGCTGGAACCGGCGTGATGCTTCTTTATATAGAGGAGTTTACTGACCGAGATGCGCGACAAGCCCCGTACTTCTAGTGCGGGGAAGGATAGCGCGGAACGCAAAGCGTTCCTTGTATAACTTGCAGTGTACTGTATATTTATACATATGAAGCTTACTAAGACTTTGAAAGTTCGCGTCAGAGACAAGCACTGCAACCTACTTAACCGCATGGCCTGTAGTGTGAATTTCTGCTGGAACTACATCAACGAACTTAGTCACCGATCTATCAAAGAGCGTGGCGTATTTCTGTCTGCCTATGATATACAGAAATATACGCAGGGTGCTCATAAAGAGCTGGGACTGCACAGTCACACCGTACAGTGTATTGGTAAAGAGTATGCTACCCGCCGCAAGCAGTTTAAGAAGAGCAAGCTGAACTGGCGTAAGTCCCTTGGCGTTCGGCGCTCACTGGGCTGGATTCCGATCAACACCGGCATGGCGAAGTGGAAAAACGGGCAGGTGTACCACAACGGTCATTATTTCAAAGTTTGGGACAGTTACGGGCTCAACCAGTATAAATTCCGAACCGCCTCTTTCTCGGAGGATGCGCGTGGCCGCTGGTACTTCAATGTTGTTGTTGAAGTCGAAGCTGAAGTTCCAGCCGGGCAGAATCAGATCGGTATTGATCTGGGCCTGAAGGACACGGCTACGTGCTCCGATGGCACGAAGCTCGAAGCCGGACGCTTCTACCGCGATCAGGAACCGAAGCTTGCCGTCGCTCAACGGGCCGGTAAGAAAAAACGCGTCAAAGCGATCCACGCCAAGATAGCGAACCGGCGCAAGGACGCTTTACATAAGTTTTCCCGCCAACTGGTGAACCGTTCCGGTGAAATCTACGTTGGCAACGTAAAATCATCCTCGTTAGCCAAAACCAAAATGGCAAAGTCCGTGCTAGACGCTGGCTGGGCCATACTAAAAACAATGCTGGAATATAAATGCGATGGCGCAGGCATTGTTTTTAAAGAGGTTAACGAGTCGTACACCTCCCAAGCCTGTTCGAGCTGTGGTAGTTTGCCCGATTCGAGGCCGAAAGGTATCGCAGGACTTGGAATAAGAGAATGGACTTGCAGTGAGTGTGGTGTCACTCACGACCGCGATGTGAACGCGGCCAAGAACATTCTTGCGGTCGGGCATGGCCGTCCTATAGAGGGAATCCCCGTGCTTTAGCGCGGGGAGGATGTCAAAGCGACAGCAAGCCCCTATTGGCCACGTTCTCCGGAATGGTGATCACCGGTATATGTCATTAATTCCCCGGCCTCCGGATCTGTTTCATTTAAGAACATACCGGTTACTGAGAATGCGAGTACCAGAAGACCTGTACTGACGGTATATGAGCAAATCTGCAGGTCTTCTCCTGTCAGCAATAAACCTAAAGCGATCGCCAAAATCAAACTGCCGAACATGGTCAGGTGCTTGTAGAAGCGTTGGCACCAACTGAAGTAGGGGCTCAATTTTGAGTAGAAAACGGCCTCTTCAGTTGAGGCTGCATAGAGAATCGGGGCTATTAATGCCAGCGTTGAAAAGCCCAGTATTGCAAAGTCGGCGGAGGCAAATATCAATTTGATGTCTTCCATGATGTTTATTGTTCCTGTTTTGCATGCTCTCGATTCATCAAGAATCGAGAATACTTCTCTCGATAGACTGCGATCTCTTTATGCGCAGCAGTTAGGCGTTGCTCAACATAATGGAGATGGCTTTGGGAGGCTGCAAAATTTGCCGCCAGTCTATCACTGATGGCTTGCCAAGCCTCTGCTTCTGAGTTCCAGTGGGAATATTCACTGATCAAGCAGCCCTCAGAATCTTGCCGATTCTCAATATCCGCAGTGACCTTCACCGGTCGTAGCTGGTTCAGATCCGCTCTCCAGATTGGTATATAAGGGCTGAACTTCATGATTTAGGATCCTGTTGCTCTTTGGGACGCTTTTTCTGCTTCAGCCTGGCGCGGTAGGCTTTCTGTTTTGCGGCGTTGTCTTTATGTTTCCGGGGTCTTCCGACTCGGTTTGGAAGTAAACTGAGAGTGTCGTGATCTTTTGCATCGATCGCCATGTCATCAGCCTCCTACATCCGGAATAACCATCTTTCAAAAGTCAGGGCGTCTGGACGAATGCCCGGGCGCTCCTCAATAACGACTGACCCGTAACCGCCATTTGGTGTGATGGCATACCCCGCAATCTGCCGGGCAACTCGGTAATCCGGCGTACTGGTAATGTAATCACCGTTCACGGATAGAATGACGCACGTATCATCATAACCATCGGAAACTTTGGAAACGGCTGTATGGCCTCCAACTTGCTCAGGTTCTCTGGCAATAACCTTCTCTTCTGGCATGGTAGGTCTCAAGCTATGTATTGGTGAGCACGGATAGACGGAAGAAACACTTCAGGCGAAATGGTCTGGTCCGATCGCTGGGTGTTTGTACGGGTTCCCCCTTTATTCAGCACGGGCATGATGTTGCCAGTGGCGCAAAGAATTGGCACTGGAGCATGCACCTGCCGCCGATCCATGGTTTTGACACCATCTTTAATAGTCGGGTGAAAAAGAGTGGCTTTAAGGGTTGGGCTCTGTGCTTTCTGAACGATAGCTAAGTTATTACTACTTGGAATTTTAGAAAGAATCTCTCTATCAATGTGAGCTTGTTCAGAACTGAGTTTGTCCAGCATTTTGGCTGCTTGCTCAATGGTAATCCGGCGAACACTGTTCCCTTGCTTTTCAAGCCAAGAAATACGATGTGGAGCCTTCTCAACGACTGGAATCTTACGTGTTGCCTGCTTCACACAAAGCCGACCAATACCTGCATGGCGCAGCAGACTGCGAATATGCTCCTGCTGATTTAAAACCTCTCTTAGAGAGGTGTGCTTGCTGAGCCGCGTGCGTAAATCTTTAAAGTGTTCAGCAAGAACGGCCTTGGTTTCATTGATTTCGAGCGCTTTCGCCAGACTGGATGGCCCCACCAACAAAACACCTTTCTGTTTTTTGGTTTCATTGCCTTGCTGGCCCACCTGGTACTCGATCCCGGTAATCGCCTTGATCGCTTGCTGCAGGTATTCAGGGTAATCATTTACGGCGTAGAAACATCCCTTTTTCTCATCTTCATCTGGGTTCATACCCGGCATCCAAATCGAGTGGGTTTCATGCAATAGCGCCTGTTCGAGTTCGGTCTGCTGTGCAATCAGATCTTTTAAGCTTAAGAGTAAGTCACCGGATATCATCGATCACTCCTATACATCACTGGAAGTAATAGGGGCGCGGTGAGCTTGGAAGTGTGCCAGGTGGCGCAGGGTAAATATCATACCGATCACAGCTTTAACCGCTTGAGTACGCTGTATGATGAGCCCCAGCCCGGAGGACGTTTCCACCATCTTGCTGGGATGGGTCGAAACCTGAGACTCATGATACAGCGTACTCGCCCTCATAGGGCATAATTCTAGCAGTTTTTAATATGCTGTTTAAGCATAATATTTTATATATTGAGAGAGGCTATGCCTCTTGGAGGGATGTTGAGTATTTACTGTTTGATACTACACCACAACCCTCATTAATTTATTTGGTCTCTCCGTTGATCCAGAAGCACCCTTTTAACCCGTTGCACTGTTCGCGTAGATGCACCTGTCATGGTAGCGGTATCACGTATTGAGAGCCCATCTGCCAGCGCTTTAGCTATTAGCTGGTTAGTCGGTTTCGATAAGTACCGGTCTATGCTTTCTGCACTCCCTTTCGGGCGACCTAAAACGGCTCCCATTTTCTTAGCTTTCTTTACCCCCTGACGAACCGCGACTAAGCGCCGTTCTTCTTTTCTCCACCAATCACGCATGATCTTCTCCTCGGTAGCAGTGAAGACCCTTTGGGGGATACGCTTAAGATCACTGATTATTTTTTTGGCCTCGGCCGCGTCAAAGGAAAAGTATTCTGTCAAAGTTCCAACTGGGACATTGTTGGCTGAGTACCGGTATTTGAAATAGCGCTCACAGTGTCCTCTATGCTCTTTGAACACCAGTGGTTTAATAATGATCGAACTATAGAATTGCTGCAGATCTCGCTTGATTTCAGGCAGGCGATCGGCAAGAGGGCGCGAGGTCAGGCCGATTTTATAAAGCTCCTCATCATCCGCTGTAATTGATAAGAAATAGAGGTGCTGACCAGCAAGCCGGCGCAGCTGCGCCCTATAAATACTGAGAGCTACTTTGTCGGTCTCTAACTGATAATAGTCTGCTAACTCCACCAACCGGCGATGAGCATCTAATAACAGTTCTGGATGCAGCTGACTAAACAGGTTGAGGCTCAACCCACCAACGGGGATCTTTCCTCGTTTAGTAAATTCAAATGGCATACTCCGAAAAATGTTTTCTTGAAGCATACCCAGTTTGACAAGGGATTCAGGGGCTCTGGCCAACCCTTTGCTGCCTAGTTCTGATTGCTTCCACAGTGTTTGCAGGGTTTCAAACTCATCATGTGACAGCGACAGTGTGAAGTCATCAAAGCCCGGTAGCGATCGGAGAGATGCCACACCGTTACAACTTTCTTCAAGGTGGGAAAAATGGTGCTCTTTAATGTTCCCCTTTTTTGCAACAAGCAGGCCCTGACAGAAGGGGCATTGAAGATCGGATTTACCGCGATCACAATCCTCGATCCCGATATAGTCTCCATTTTGAGTTATTCCGACAGTGAGGTTCATTTAGCGCCCTTGAAACAGATCATTAAAGTACCACGGCATTCAGGCAGAATATCCGTAGTACTTTAATGATTCAAGCCGGGGCCACAAATCAAACCAGTAAAGGAGGGAAACTGGTTGCTACCGCTGCGAACAAACAAACTTAACTAAATCTGCCTTGCTTGAACCTTGAATTAGTTCGGTCCAGGGGGAGTTCGGGTATTGCTTTATATTTTCAACGCTACCTTCACCATACCCTATCGCTCGGTATCGGCTATTCTGGCAGTCGATCAATGTGTGCGAATACCCATGGCTCATCGAACTAATGCGGCTGTGAGTGGCCTTGAGATAGCCTCGATCGGCTTCAAGCGCGATCAGGTAATAATCAGCCTTTTCAGCCATGCTTCTAGGTATGAGCTGCCCTTTAATTTCCTGATTAGTATGACTGGGTGAGTTGGAATCACTATCAGAGCAGGCAGCAAGCAGGAAAGCTCCGGCCAGTGCAAACATTGTCTTTATCAACATAAACCGTCCTTGTTCTAATGAGAGAGATAGGTCATCGCGGAAAAACTTTTTTCCAAGGGATTCCCATAGCCTGTTTTAGCGCGAAAATAATTTATCGTAAAGCTCATCCATCGAGCCGACTTTTTCAAACTGGTTTTTGCTAGCTTTTCTAATTTGCGGCCGCTCTAGCTTCCGGCCTTCGGCGTTCCCTTTTGTGTGCTTCGCTAAAGGGAAAGTATCAATGCAAGGAAGCGGTTTACCAGCCGAGCCACCGAAGAAGAGGAAAGGCCCCAGCTCCAGCGTTTCATCATTAAATTCCATCCATACCACACAGCCGCTGGGCTTAGAAGCAAGCGCAGTGTGAATTGTTTGTGAACTGGCATTGCCACCGTGCTTTGTCGATTTGAGCTGAATATGTCTGACAACACCATTATTTTCTGCAATGAGATCGTAACCTTTACTATCTACTTCTGGTTTCGCTATTTCCAGATCGCAATGATGCTCTAACCACGAACGCTTCAGCAGTTCCGAAATAAACAGATGCTCTAGCATTTTTTCCCTGAATGATGAGTGTCGAAAGTGCTTGGTCTTTGCCAGATCCAAACTCTGCTCAGTTGGTGCTGGGTTGGTATCAACGGCCTTAGGTATTTTTGGTTCTAGGCTTTTACCGCTCTCCACCAGCGCTACATATTGCCTCATGGCTGAGGTGTAATTTCCGATGGTTTTTTCACTGACTAAGCCTTGGAGATCGGCGCGATAACGCTCGATATGCTGCTCACTATTGAGCGTAGACGGGTTGATATCGATCGCCAGGTGCTTGCTCACGGCGTTAAGGTAGCCAACATATGATCGTACAGAGTCAGCGACTTGATCATTATCGCCAACGCCCTGTTTTCGAATAAAGGCTTCGAATTTATCTAACAATGCTACAGGCATCTTGGCTCCTATCCGATCGCCGGGATTTACCGGTTGAATTCAGAGACTTTTATCGCCCAGTCATTGAGCTTTTTGAGCTTAGACACCAGGCGAGAGAGAGATTCTTGGGTGACACCATGCCGGGCAGCGATCTCCGGT
Source organism: Neptuniibacter halophilus (assembly GCF_030295765.1). Lineage (NCBI taxonomy): Bacteria > Pseudomonadati > Pseudomonadota > Gammaproteobacteria > Oceanospirillales > Oceanospirillaceae > Neptuniibacter > Neptuniibacter halophilus. Next base: position 105,995 of record NZ_AP027293.1, read on the forward strand.
TGATTCCCGCCATGAATCAGGTACTCCCTGGCTGCATCTCGAACGGATTCTGCCCCTGCCCGCTTCGCTACCTGTTCCAGCAATAGATCGACATGCTGGGGTTCGACTTGGCCTTTCTTTATCATAATTTCTCACTATCCACTGGAGCAGTTCTTTACCGCTAAATATCGAAAACGTCGGCTGGCTCTTCATACCAAGGCAAGTCGGTCTTTCTGAGCGTGTGTTTCAGGATATTAGGAATCGATTCCAGGTATTCAATGAATGCTTCATTCTTCATCCAATGAGGGTCAATTTCGTGCCCACCAGCACTGTGAAGTAGCTCGAACCAAACCCCTGTCAGCCCCAGATCCCCAAAACTATACGCCGTTACTACATAACGACCATCGGACGAATAATGCCAAGTCTCTAAGCAAACTTGATTCTGTTCTACGGCTGCATTGGGGATATTAAATGTATCCATAGCCTCTTTCGGAATCTGATTATGGACCTTAAAATCCTCAATGAAGTAAAAACTCGCCAGCGCCTGGGCCATCTTTGCCGCGTTCGTGTTGCGGCTTAAAGATACAAAGCTTTGGGCCTTTTTCAAATGTTCTTCATGGGTCAGCATATCGACAATCCTTGTGCGGCATATTTGAAATGCCTGTTGTTAAAAAAAACTGATGCACAGTCATAATCTGCTATCTAACTGGCGCAAACCATCACTTAAGAGGCATCGTTTTGCGTTATTTGGGCCTCTACACCGCGTATAGCAATCTGGAACAGCTGGTCATGTATAGCGTAGAAACTTGTCCAGTCATCGTTGTCCCAGTTCGCCTGCAAGGTCAGGTGTTTTCCATGGGCGAGAATGTTCCTTAGCTTGTTTTCACTGCATGGACTCCCCAGTTTCCCGCCGATCTGCCTTACCTTTATATTAAACTCTCTACGCTCGGCTGTGTCGCAGACCAGACTTAATAAGTGGCTCAGGCTTCTGTCATCAGACGTTTTGGTATCCTCTCCCCTCCAGTAATGCTCCACGAATGACCACAAAGCCAGCTGACCCACAAATACGGGCGATTCCCGGATATCCCCCAGGTAATCGATAACGCTGAGAAAGCGATCCCTATCAGCAGCATCCATCGCGGCCAGTCGATCAGCCAACCGCATCACCCGAGACAACTCCGGCAACTCAAACGCAGGCCGCTTTGACGGCGACTGCACACGAATACCCGGTGTCTGCCTGATAGGGGCTCTACAGGGATCGTTGGCATCTTCCAGCAAAACCCCTGGACCGCTAACAGCACAGCCATAAAGTGCTCGAATAATGAGTTGATGGATTTTGCAGTAGGCTTCAGCATGGCCTTGCGTTTCAAAATGACGTTCAGGAAACATCCATAAGGCTTCATACAGAGATGTACGCATATGGAGCATCTGGTAGAACAGCTCCCCCAGATCCCCCAAGGGGGACGATCCCGCGATCACTTGCTGGGAGTCATAGGCAGTTAAACCTGATTCGTAGGCATGTTTGATTGATGTCTTGACGGGGTACACAATCCAATAGGTACGAACTTTAAATTCCATTTACACACATCCAGACATTGGGGCCAGCAGCAGTATAGCAGCAACACTTGCCTAAATAACTCTATTTATACCGTTATCCCCTACAGGGCTCCGCCCCGGACACTGGCCCTTCTGATTAACCTTTCAAACTCCCTGCTACACCGACCTGGGCACCCTGAATATCTGGGCCTCTATTCTGCCCCTGCAGGACCGGATAATTTCGTAACGCCGCGTTACGAAACTCCCTGCACCTTACAGCGCCTGATCAGGCACCCATTTATAATAGGCCCCTATATAGAATAGATACCCATCATAAATAGGCCCCCTTTCTATTTGGGCTCCCATCACATTAGGCCCCCATCATAATAGGTTTCCATTGGAGCGGTTCCCATCCATTCGCCGAGGTCAGGCTATAAAGGTGCCGGGGAGTTCCCCTTCGGGGGTTGGACAGGGGGAAGTGCCGTTTGGGAGCGCTGTGCATTAGGGGGTAACGGTATAAATATAGAGTTAAGGGTGGTTTGGTGGGTGGGTTTGGCGCGGGTCGGCGGTGCCTGGTGGGTCATGGAACACGGGGGGGGGTAACGGTATAAATAAAGGCTTTCAGCGCCCGATCTGGCCCCTAAAAAAATTCGTCTCCAAAATTCATAGCTACAACACCGCCTCTCCGGAATAGCATGCAATTGCACGATTCACTACTATCTACTCATAGGAGGCCTATCATGGCTAACAACAAGAAAACTGTTTCTCAGGTTCAGAAAGACCATCATAGCCAGCAGCTGAACAAGCACATTGGCAGCTCAGGTTCCAATAAGGTGAACTCCCAGGTTCATGGTAACCGCTCTAAGCAGCTCACCCAGAACCAGCAAAAGGATCAGTAAGTAAGGATGCCCGCCCCCGGCCACCGGCCGGGGGATATTTCACGGAGAGCACATGGATAAGAATTTAGCATTTGCCAATCACGGCGAAGTCATCAAGATGCTTTACAAAGCCTTTGGCGTACTCCCTAGAAAAAATGCCCTTGGTGATGACGGACTGGATGACACCGCCAAAAAGAGGGTCCAACAGGTACTGAATCGATTGGCGAAAGAGGAAGGTAAACTTCAGGGTAACCTGGCCGGGGCCCATAAAAGACTCGCCTATATCCTCGCCGGCTATTTCCCCCTTCCGATTATGGAACCTATCATTGAGGTGCTGAACGACCTGCTCGATGGGTATGCTCATTTTGTCAGTAATGAAGGCACCTTTCTGAACAGAGAGCAGTCGTTACGCTATGCTATCTCAATAAAAGCAGTGCCAATAGCTGTGGATTCGCTTTATTTTCATCTCCACTGGTTTAGCCTTGTCGCAGTGGATCTGGACATGCCTGACGATCCCTACTGGTTTCTGCCGTCATTCGAAGAGGGCAAGGATGGCCGAACAACCATCACCTACCCATTAGGGAAAGCTCTGGAATGGGCTTACCAACTGTGTGAGACATCGCAAACCCAGTTCCATTACCCCGGTAAATCAGCTCAAACAGACTCCCCCGAGCTGGTACAGAACCTTGAAAATGCGATTAACTGGAAAAAAGGTCGTGCCCTTCCCGCGTTACCAGCGTTAAGAAAAAATCTATTACTTTCTTTTACAAAAATGGACGAAGCCGGCAGGCCGGTCCCCCCCCAAAAAATAACGGCGATCTTCACTGTCGTTGTGATTGCTCGCGTTACGACCTATCTGGCAACGGAAATTAACAAGCACTTCGGCACAGCGTACCTGCAGGAACTCTGCCAGCAGTTCCGAACCTATGCTGACTGGCGAAGAATAGAGACCGACGAATTTTTACGCCAAGTGCTCCCGGTGGTGACCGCCGTACCTGGAGAGGAACAGGCACGCTGGCAACATGCCTGCATGCACCATCACCGGTTTCTAAAAAAGAAACAAATGGATGCCGCCAAAGAGTACATCGCGCACTGCAACTCCACCGGGCAACTGCCACCAGAGGACGCAGTGACGAAGCTCGCTAACCGTCTGGGCGATTATGCGGTGCGTGTTCTCCACGATCTAAACCAGCGCCAACAGGGCTATCACCCGCCAGCTGAATTTATAGAAATGCTCGGCCTTGGTATGGAACTCAAGAAGGCCGCCAAGACCGAATGGAAGCAAATAGATGACTATGCCGCCACACTGGCAGAGCATGGCCAAGAAAACGTGCTCAACTGGCTGGAGCAATGGATCAGGGGAGCCTATCACCACCACCGGGAACAATGGGACAATGCCCTGCCCTACTACCGCAAGGCATTTAAGTTAGCTAAATACCGCGCCGGGGGAGAGCAACATAATCTGGTTCGGCAATACCTTACCGCAGCGGCCAAGACTCAGAAAAAAGTAGATTTTAAACAAGGCGTTGAATGGGCACGCATTATGGGAATAAAGGTTTTTTGGCTTCCAGCTGACGAAGAGCTTACTGACGAGAACATTGCCATGGCTATGGCCGTTTTTGAGGAAGTCACTTTCGCCAAGCCGTTGTGATCCCAACCCCCAGCTATTGTCGGGTGCCCAGCGATGGGCACAACGGTATAAATTATTTACCAGACGGTTCTTTTTTATGCCACCGTTTTACAATACTATTTTAGACTCATTGGGTATTGTCCTTGTTGGGCTCAATGTTCTAAGAGCGAATAGGAAGTTCGGCCTCTCACTGAGAGGCCTTTTTTTTGGGGGTTCCATCATGCACGTTGCAGATCTTTGTTTGGATGAGCTTCAGCATTCTTTGCCGACCGACCGATTTCAAATAGGACGGCAGGCCATCATAGACCGCAATATGGAAACTTACGGCTTTGAATTGCTGTTCAGACCTATTGATCGCCTCTCCCGTGACATATCAGGTGAAGCAGCCACTTCCCAGGTCATCGCCAGCAGCATGACAGACGCGGATTTACCCACCCTACGCAACCTAAATAAACCCCTCTTCATCAATATGACCAAAGAGCATTTGATGAACCTCCATCTAATCGGCCTACCACCTGAAATGGTGATCTACGAGATATTGGAAGACATCATCGTAGACGATCGGCTGGTGGACCGTATCAAGATGCAACGCGGCATGGGTTACCGGTTCGCTTTGGATGATTTCTCAATGAATAAGCACAACCGGCGACTGATACCGCTGGTGTCCTACGTAAAACTGGATGTGCTGGCCTTATCTCCCTTAGAGCTGGAGCAGCATGTCCGGACCATCAAGCAGTACGGTCCCTCCTATGTGAAGCTGGTGGCAGAAAAGGTCGAAACCTACGAACAGTTCCTGAAATGCCAGGAGATGGGATTTGATTACTTTCAGGGGTTCCTGTTCTCTAAGCCTGATCTGATTACTGGATTTGCGTTGTCGCCAGTGCAGAACAGTGTCTACCGGGTACAACATTGCCTGAACAATCCGGAGTGCAGCTATCAGGAGATCGCAGCCCTGTTATCTGAAGATCCCGCCTTGGTCTATAAACTTCTGCGGTTTATCGGTAACACGCACAAGGTTATGCCTGCTGACCAGCTCACTTCACTACTGGAAGGCATTGGCAAAAATAAGCTTCGAGTAATGATGTCCTTGTTTGCCCACGGCCAATTACGCACTGGCCCAGCCGAGATCGCCCGACAAGCTCTACTGAAAGCACACCAATCTCGCCAGGTAGCGATCGATCATAAGCTGGCAAAGCCTGAACAGTATTTCTTTGCCGGTCTCATCTCTCATTTGGATGACTTTACCCAGCGCCCGATCCGCAGCCTGCTCTCCCAATTACCCATCTCCCGGCAAATAAAAGAAGCCGTCACAAACGGCACGGGAATTATCGGGGAGGTATTGGATGCTGTTAGCTCCTCAACCCACTTTGATCCTATTGGGATGAGCCTTCCTGTAAATGACTATACAGAAACGGTAACCCTCTCCCAGGTGCAATGCGAAACTGCGGTAGACCTGATCATAGAGGGCTTAGGGGAACGATTAGACAAGCGTTAGCTGGTTATAAATGCCAATCCCCTCTTACCTTGCAATTTATCAATGCCGTTAGCTTTCGCTGCTTCGTTTGTAAAAAACTTTTCTAGCTGGGCAGTTATCGGGCTCTTATTGCTTGCATCCATATACCCTTGGGTAATTTATTAGGGCTTTTCTTGTTATAGTCCCAAGCGAAGATGTTCGAGTAAATCATGCCTTCAGGCGGTAAATTTAAGCCTTCAGCGACCTCTAGATAATATCTCTTTAGATGGCTGCTAATTTTGCGTTTCATCTCACCGTCAGGGCCTGTTTTCAAGTGCCAACTGTAGCGATGAATTGCCTCTTCAATAATTTGATCAAGGTTGCCTTCTTTATTGGCCTTTACGATTCGCTCAAGCGTATTACGGTGGTTATTGGTATTCCAACCAGCCGTTTCCCTGCCTACGAAGAGAACCTTAGGAGATGCTTCAGCATAAGCCTCAAAAGGGACAGGTAGAAATACACCTGAAAAAAGATCCTTTACTGTCCATTCAAGATCATCTGTGATCTCTGAGAGAATACCTTTGTATCGTTGTGTCAGATCATTCAATTTAGCAATTCAACTCCTTCTTGCTCCAATGCTTTACCTAGCTCTTGCATAAGGTGTGTCAAAGGGCGTAAGCCTATTAAGCTATCGTTCTCTTCAATAGTTTTTGCGGCTTTAATAAAAGCCTCATGATTTTTGTCTTTCAAAAAGATACTGGATGTACCCCATTTAGTAATCAGATCTTTGAATTCATCCAATAATAGGAATTCTACACCCTTACCATTCAAGGCGTTCCGTAGCCGAAGGTGCTCCCTCAAACCGATCCCATCATAATCAGGGAAATGAATGATCTTCTTAAATCGTTGTTGAGATAACCAAGACTTAAAAGGCCCAGAGAGTACACCTGGATACTGAAGAATTACATCAGTTTCAGTAACCTTTTCTATCCAATCTAAATCGATAAACAGCTGCCTATTTTCGACCAATAGCAATACCGGTGCTTCACCTTGACGAATAAATCTCCAATCATCATCAGGCGTTACTTCTATTCCAGCCACACCACATAAAGCGGTTAAGTTCGACAGATTTATTTGTTTTCTTCGATGAATGGCAAAGATATCAGGCTTAAGGGTTTTAAGATGGAGATACATTACTTGCTGGGCAGTTCTACGATTCTTAGTCTCTTTGCCATCAGCCAGATTCTGGGCCTTCTCAGACAAATCTTCATATTCCAAATCAAACTGATCGTTCATACCCTGAAGGAAAGTTTGTAGGCCTTCCCCCTTCTTATAATGGGCTCCCGCACCCGCTTTAACCTTTTCCAGCAAAGCTGTTGATAGACAAAGCGTATCTAACCATTCTCTATGACGTTTTTTGCATTTGCTAATAGCAACGGGGCCTTGAGAAATCTGTTTAAGAATGTGGTACTGATCGCGATCGATGTCCATCAAGCAGCAGTCCCTTCAATAATTTCCGTCTTTCTAGGTTTAATCACATCCCAAGAATCTGGAGTAATGATGCAACGATCATTGGGAGTCAACCTGATCTGGATCGAGTAATGACAGGTTGTTTGTGCTTCCACAGAAGCCATAGCCAAACTAAATCCATAGCTTTCTGCAATGTTTACCAATGATTTCTGGTTTTGGTCATCTAATCTAGCCGCTTCATCCAGAACTAATATAGAGCGGTAAGTAGTCTTAGAATCACCATACATCTGATACAGCAGGTTCATGCCTAGAATCAACTGAATAGTGGCCTTTGTGCCAGTAGATCCTGCTTTATTGATATCAGTCACGCGATGTTCTTGTTCGCCTGTTTTTTTCACTACGTAACAAAGAGAAAACAAATCAGCTAAACGAATGCCACCGGCCTGAGTGTAGTGCTGAAAAAGTGTGTCTTTGGCTTTTTCTAGCATTTTGTGGTTTTCACTTCGATCAGCAAGAAGATCTAAGGTTTCACCGGCTTCCACTTGATTAACTTGTTCTAGTACGGCTCTTATTTGAGGGACGATTGCTGTATTTTCGACAACCTCTACTTTGAACTTTTCGAGATCGCTTATTTTTCGTTTATTGATACGTCTGTTAAAGGCATTTAACTCACGAGTAAAGGCTTCTAAATCATCTGACAACGTTTTAAGGCCACTACCCACGGTAGCTAAAGCTGCTTCGACGGATTTATTCAATATACGCTCTTCGTTGTCGAGATTGTTTGTTAGCTCTATCAGTTTTTCTAAGCGTTCCTCTAAAGGATTTACATGATCAAATCGATGTAAGCCTTGTTCCTGAAGCTTACTCAAATTAGAGCCAATTTGAATGAAACCTGACTTGATAGCTTGGCAATCAGAGTTATATTGATCGAGTATCTCAACCAAATTTTCAGGAGTAACAATGATAGGCTCAACATCATCGGCATAATCAGGGTTAAGATGCTGCAGAGTTAGGTCAATTCTTTTACCAATTAGCTTATCTAATTGCCTTTTTTTCTGATCAAGTCCTGATAACTGTTGCCCAATGTTAATAATTTGTTCATTAAAATTTGCAATTAATGTGGATAGATTTGTTTTGTCACTTTCCAGCTCAATGATGCTCGATTCGATTGAACTGAATTTCTCTTTGTCTTCAGCCTCACTCGCTAAAAGTATTTGATAGTCTTTATATCTACTCAATGCTAACTTAGACTGATTCAATGCTTCTTCTGCATTTCGCTGTTTCTGTTCTATGTCAGCATTAGATTCAGCAGCGGTTAGCTCGCCTTGCAAGTCAATCGCTTTCCTTTCGTATTCTTCTATGGCTTTCTGCAGCTCTAAAGGGTCATCTGATGGTTTGTGAATAGGTAAGGATGAAAGGCTAATCTTCACACCTGGGAGATTAAGCTCATTACGGTCAAAGATACCTGTATCAGCAATCTCACCGCTCAAAAAGTTTGAGAACAGGCTAGGATCAGTAATCTTCACATCATGTTTAGTCGAAAGCGCTAACATCTCTGTGCTCGCAATCTTGCTAAGCTGCTCTGCTTCATCTTTTGGTAATTCTTCATACAAAGCATCTAACAAGCTATGCCCAATGCTCTCTATTCGTCTTGTTATCTTCCCAATTTCTTTACGCGTTTGGTTCAAGTCAGACCTAATAACGCTGATTGGTCGAACATCCCTTTTCTCCAGCTGAAGCATCGCTTTGTAGAGTGCTCGCTTTTGATCTACGTCAGCCGTCATCTGAGATTCAGATGTGATTAACTGAAATTCAGTTTTCAAGTTGGCAAGCTTTTCCTTTTTTTTATCTAACTCGTCACGCTCAGATTCCAATCCCGATATACGTTTGCCTATATCAGTGATCTTGGCCAATGACTCCTTGGATTCGCCCCTGTAGTGCTGCTCCTCTTTCTGCAAGCGATCTTTTTCACCTTGATGCCATGATGAAAAGTTTCTCAAGGCATCATCAATACCCTGACCCACCATCGATACCTTGCCTCTTAGCTGCCTAAGCTTTTGGTATTCTATGCGAGCCTTTTCAGTAGCTTCCTGATTAGCCTTTACGGCCTTTAATTCCCTGATTTGGATGTCTACGTCCTTGAAAGCCTCTGTCCATAGCCTTTGCATATCTAGCTTATCATCGACTGTTTGACGGTGAATGATCGCCATTAAATACTGCTTTATCTCATGACTGCTGATATCACTCAGTTGCAGAAGCTTACGTTGTACCGTTTGGAAGTTATGCTTCTGGCTTTGTTGGTTTAACGGAAAGATCGTAATCGGGTATTGGGCTGAGAATTTGTTTGTTCCACCAGCTAGTAGAGAGGTTAGTTCTTTAGGCTTCAAAGATGCGGCAATCATACCCTTGCTAGCTAAGTGCGCAGCGATATTTTGAACGGTGACAGGTTTACCATCATCCATGAAGTCGTGAACGTCTAATTTCCCCTTATATACAAAGTATTTAAGGGTGTCGTTCAATGTATCTTTACATACAAAAATGACAAACAGCCCAGCTGGCACTTGTATTTCCATCGCAATGTACGAGTGTGAAGATCGGAAATAGAATTTGCGAGACTCTTCCGTGCTATATCCATCGAAGGAGAGCAATGACTGATCTGCGATCAAGATATAGGAGATCGCATTAAGCAAGGTAGTTTTTCCTTTATTGTTTCTAATATGCAGCGACAAGCTTCTATCTAAAGGAATTTCCGCATAATCATAGGTACCCACATTTAAGAGCATTAATTTACGCATACCATTCTCAAACATGATCTACCTCCATATCCTTATCAGACTTTTTTTCTTGTTCGTTTTGTAGGTTTACTGCAGCTTGCAGAAACCGTTGCACTGGCGCTCTAAAATAGAATTGAACCCCATCAGTGTCGCAAAACCCAGATCGCTTAAGTCTGTGGTACTTATCCATCAAGGTTTCTTCGTTACCGATGCCCCCTTGTTCTAAAAGCATCTTATTTGAATCGAACTGTTCTCTGATGAGTTCGCGAGTTATAGGTGATTGCGTGATATAACTTATCGCTTCATAGCCCTTGTTGGTAAGCAGCTCTACCAATGTCCACACAGTCAAAGCCATTTCTCTTGTGCTTTTGTTGAGATTTCCTGACTCTTTTCCGCTGAGATAAATGAAGCCGTGTGGATCATGATTCAACTCATATCCTAAGAGCGCAAATATAGCTTTATACTGGTCTTGGAATTGATCGAGTTCAGTGAACAAAACATTATCTGATCGACTTATGTGGTATCCGTTGCGTGTCATGCGATCGATGATATCTGATGCATTCGGAAGCGCTTTTAAATCTATATTCACTCCGGATTTCTCCCTGTAACTTTGCAACTGTATGTTTCGAAGATCACTTCTTGAAGATCGTAACCTGCTCTTTGCGTGGTACGCTCTAATTCGAATGCTTGAATTTCTTTAAGTTTGTAGTAGGCACGAATCAACTGGCGATCTGCACAATGACCGTAATGATCATTTAGCCACGCCATCAGGTCGGATACTGGAAGTGCGGTTTTCAATTCTTCTAACAAAGAATCGAAATCTAAGAGTACGTTGCCTTCTTCTAGAACCGGCGATAAATCTATAGTGGGTTCATCATCGGATTCAAATTCTGAAGCACGTTCGTAAAACTGTTCTATTGCAGTAGTGGAAGAGACAAGCGCCGTATTGGTAGAACCAGCAAGAAATCCAGAAAGAGCCTTATCTAGGTTTAATTGACCTTTCTCGAATCTACGCAAATTGTTAGCAATAGCTTTGGTGTATGCGCTGTTTTGCCTTATTTCATCTTTGAGAGGTTTTACCCTTTCAACCGAGCGCTGCAATGTATCCCTGCTTAGCTTGATTAGGTCATTTGTTCGCGCAATAACGTGCGATAAGCCATGTGAGTGGCTAATTAAATTACCTGTGATAGTGGAATCTTGTTGTAATGCGATGATCGTTTTCTTTGCCATATCAATAGTCGAAGAGAATTCGCCTTCCGGCTTAACCATCGATATCAATGGATCTAAATATAGATCCCATGCCTCTAAAACCTGTTCATATCGTTTTTGAGCACCGACTTCTATATCTCTACTTTTAGCATCTGTTACTAAATCAGCAATGGCCTGCTCATTCTTTTCCATGTATCGAGTTATGTGGCGCAACCGGCCATCTAACAGTCTTGCTGACTTCTCAAAAAGCTCACTATCATAGTTCCTGTAACCCTCTTCTAACTGTTCCACGCGCCGACGAACATCTTTGATATATCCATGAAGTTCTTCAATGAGGCCGAGTTGATATTCACACATCAAGGCTTCAATAAAGATCCGGACATCATCATTGATTTGCAGCTGATCAGATCGAGCGAAGTTAATCAGCAACTCATTACTACGTAATTTCTCAACCTGCTCTATGTGATCAGTTTTGGATGAGTCAGGGTTTACACGTGCCATTGTGTAAACAGCTTCATCAAATGAAAAAGCCCCTTGCTGGTGTCGGTCTAACATTTCACGAATAAACACGAAGTTTTGAGAGAGAGCACGAACAAGTCTAAGAGGTTCAAACATCGACCTTTCCCTTGGACAGATAACGAGTTTGTATTGTATTAGGGTATCAAATGATATGGTAGATGATATATATACAGTTTATAATGATACTAGGCATCATAATGATAGGCGATAGATAAATGTTTCTGGATCCACGTATACAATTGATTGATCAATACCTCTACTTTTGGGGAGCTGTAGGGCGTTCTGAGTTGATTGAGCACTTTGATGTGAGTACAGCGACTTCAAGCAGAATTTTGAAGCAGTACAGAGAAGCCTATCCAGAAAACATGTTTTACAAGGTGGATAAGCGAGCGTATATCGCTACGGATAGTTTTAAGCCACTGGTAGATCATTCACCTGAAGTTGCACTTGAGCTTTTAGCTTATGGGCATGTGCAACAGAAAATAAACAGACAAACCTACGGCCCTGAAGGGGTTCCTGCTTTCATTGCAAAACTTGATGCTGAAAGTGTTGCAGCCATCACGAGAGCGATTACTAATAGGTATGAAGTTCAGATTGAATACGCTTCAGGCACATCGGGTATTTCAAAACGATGGGTAACTCCGCATTCCGTTTTCCGTAACGGTTCTAAATGGTACTTCAGAGCTTTTTGCTACAAGAACAATGGCTTTAGGAACTTCATTTTTGGGCGAGTTATTAACCCACTAAGCGAACGTTCGCTGCAGGTTAAAGCCTCTAAAGAACAGGACATAGAGTGGTTAACGCAAGTAAATTTAACGATCGCTCCTCATAGCAAAAGCTCCTATCCAGAAACCTTACGTGTCGATTTGGGCTTATCAGATGAGCCCGTACGCAACATACAAACCAATTCAGCTCTGGCCGGATTTATTTTGAATGATCTTCGAGTTGATTGTTCATTGGGGGGTACATTAGATCCAATGGAATTTAATTTACAGTTGATGAATAGAGCTGAAGTTATGGAATGCCCTTCAATGCAATTGGCCCCTGGCTTCAATTAGGCTAAAGAAGACCGCACCAAATATTTATCTAATACTTTTTGGGTGGTGAGGGCTTTATATGAATCCAAAGATAACGAAAATAACTGTTGCACAATCTCAGGATACACAGAGAAGGCTAAAGGTCTTCTTTTGACACTTTTACGACATGCTGATCCAGACCATGGATCGGATTTACGCAGCCGAGTGTGGATTGCATGCACGCGGTTCGCCAGAGGTTTAATGATGATTTGGCCCTGCCGCATCTCCGCATGGAACCTTTCGGTATATTGCGGTATGCAGTCATTCAGAAGTTTCTGCCCACCGAACTCCACCAGCGCTTCGAGTGGCTTATTGGTTCTCTGCCGGTTATAGGTCCGTGAGTACACCTGCTGGGCACCCGCTTGGTCTGGAACGATTGTAAATCCATCCAAAAGCCTGTCATGGGCAATGGTTGTTAGTCGCTGGCCTGGCTCAAACCCCATCAGGCGCAGAAAGTTAGAACTGATCCGGACTTTTCGATTTCCGTTGGCATGATTCAAAGCCAGATTTTTTGTCACGATTTCTGGTTTATGAGCAGAGAGGCCGGTTTGTGGCATTACATATGACATAGCTTGTTCCTCGTAGGCACCCGGTAGGACAGGTTTGATATACCAACATCGTACCATTTAACAGTACGATGTAAAGTTAAAATCTTCAGCATCACTATTGAATTGCACTAATAAACAGTACACAATCAGACCAATCCTACATCCCTACGAGGTTTTGATATGCATACTTCTGAACTGCTTGGCCCCGGTAAAGCTGCTCTTTGAGGTTCTAGCCCTTTTAAGCACCGTGCTGTAAGATTTTTTGGCACAACGATCATTGCATCAAGAACGGAGGGTCAGTCATGGAGAAGCGCGTAGACCAGCACGCTGGATTACAAATACAAAAAACGATCCTCGAAACTGAGATTAAAACGTCCCCTGCATTGTTTCGCGTGAAAGTAGGCTGTGCGATACTTTTTTTTCTCGGGACACTATCTTATTTCACGATCCACTTTCTGATACTTGCTGCCAACACAGGTTCTTTTGAGGGTCGCAGTTTTACTACACCGGCTGTCATGATTAGTCTCAGCTTACTAGGGGCGACACTCATTTATACGCTCTACCATTTTTCCAAAATGATCCCTTTTTGGAGGCAACGTAATCAGCGTATCAGAGAAATTATGGCATCTCTTTAAGCACAGGATCGCGCCAGTGGGCGTGATCCCTCCTCTGTTTCCCAGCCCAGCACAAAATCACTCAATAACGATCCAAGCGCCATCATCTCCCTGCACGAAGACTGTTCTATACTGATCAGGAATACAATTAGTCAGGGAAGATTGTCATGTCTGTTATATTTTCCTTTCTAGCTAAACATCGCCGCTCCTTCTGCGCTGTTTCCGCTTCAATCCTTTTGATTATTTCTGGTCAAAGCTACTCTGCTCAAGTCGAAAATGGGCAGGTTGTACTGGATGAAAACAACCAGATCCGATTTGTTCCGGTATCACCCGGCACTCAGGATTCGACTAACGAGATTTACATGCTTACAAGTGGCTCTGGGGTTGTTAAAGGGATGTACCCAGACAAAAAAACAGCCTTGTCTCAACCACTGAAGCTAGGTGATTCAGTGCAGGTAGTTGCAGTGAGCAATGACTTCCTCAGGGGTATCTTTTCACCAGCTGAAAATATGGAAAAACAATTGGAAGAATTGGCGCGTGAAGTATCGAAAAACTTGCTCGACGCTGCCAAAGCATCTGCGTGTGGTTTCGATCCACTTCCTGTAACAATCAGCCCTACAGTAGAAGTGTCGTTTACCATGCTGGCTGGAGGGAGCTTTTCACTACAGGCAACCTGGAATACTGCAGATCTTTGCTCGCCTTAACCTTTTAGAGACTCCACTGCCTGCTCCCGCATGTTCATCTAGCTATTTATATTCTCGTTGAAATTGGGTTGACCTGTACCGTTCTTTGGTACAAAATACCCACTAATCCTACATCACCTACGAGAATTTATTATGCACACTTTTGAACTGTCTGGACTCGGGAAAGCACCATTCCATCTAATCACACCAAAGCAAAGCGCCCTGGATAAAGGCGAGATCTTTTGGTGTGAACACTGCGGCACGACGATTAAACACCGGAACTTTATAAAGAGTGCTGATGGGAAGGTCTCTATTGTGGGCATTGATTGCCTGAAAAAAACAGGGGATCAAGGCCTGATCGATGGTCAGCGTCGATTGGTGAGAGAAGCAAGGCACGCAGAACAAGAAGTGCAACGTGCCAAAGATCAGATGGACCGTGAAGCTATTGAACGTGAGCGCAACGGAGGGTTATCCAATAATGAGCTAATCCAGCAGCTCCAAACCGAGGTAGAGCAACGCTGCAGCAACTTAGCAGAAGAGATGGATATAGAAGAGACAGTGCTACCGTTTCTCACTAAGCATGGATTTGAAACCAGCATGCAGCTTATGGCATATACCGGTAAACCTTATTCCGAAGGGATGCTCAAGGTGATTGCAGAGATCCTTGCAAAGAAAAAATCGGGGGCTCGGAAAAACTCAGCTAAGTACAATGCTCAGCTTCCGGAAGCACAAGAAGCAGTAGCGGCGCTACAAAAACGCTTAGTAAGCCACCAGCAGAATGTAGCAGCAATCAAAAGTAAAATTCTATCAATCCGGTGCGGTTAACCCCGCACCTTACAAAACAGGAGGATCAGTATGTCATTTCCTAAAGGTGATTTGCGTAGAACCTGGATGGTGCTGGGTGCAATCGATAAACTTGAGCACCCATCAGCTCGCAAAATCAGCCAAGAGTTAGGGTTACCGGTTTCTACCGTTCAAGCACAACTCAGCAAGCTGTCTGGCGATGAGATCCCAGGATTACGCATCAGCCTTGCCAACGGGACTTACACGATCGAAGACTGGGGCTCCATCATTAAGGCTGCCGGCATCAGAGCATTTTACAAACAGAACCTGACCGGTTCCGTCTAACACCTGCAGGAGCCTATTTCACGTAAGGGAGGACAGGAATCATGAGAAAGCTTTTCTTCATTGGGGTTGCTACTACGATGTTATCTGGGTGCATGGCACTGGTTACCAAAGATAA
Organism: Neptuniibacter halophilus; assembly: GCF_030295765.1. Lineage (NCBI taxonomy): Bacteria > Pseudomonadati > Pseudomonadota > Gammaproteobacteria > Oceanospirillales > Oceanospirillaceae > Neptuniibacter > Neptuniibacter halophilus. The sequence continues at coordinate 121,607 of NZ_AP027293.1, forward strand.
CGCATCAACCTTTGAGACTTGGGAGCTATGCACTCTACTCTATAACCCCACTTCGCTATACAGTGACTGGATCAATATCGAAGAGGAGAACATCGATATCGCAGCAGAGCTTTCTCGACGCGGCGTGCATACCGAAACTCAGTGCTCTGTGCCGGCGATCGCTGAATCTAAATGCCTTGCATATGGTTTTCAGGCTGATACAAACGATTTTGCCCGATGCCGGATAGATGTAGAGCAACATATTCAGCAGATGAAACAGATGAAGAAGGCAGCGCATGACGCACAGCTGGCTTCAGAGGCGCTACAGGCCCAGCAGATTCAAAACTCCATTCAACTGCAGCAGATTAAATATGAGCAACAGCGGCAAAACTGGCGCTTACAGCAACAACCCATTCAGTACTAAACACCACTGGCTACAGGGAACGAGCTAAATGAATTACTTACACTACACAGATGTAAATGCTCTACATTCCATCATTAGCAAACAGAAGATCTGGCTTACCGATATCCGTTTTTTGAATGATTCACAGGAACTAATTAAAGGATTTGAAATCTTCGAAGAGATACTGAAGGCACCAATTACCACGCCATTGCTTGCTCATCAGGATCATATCGATATCTCCAAAGACTACATTTTGACCCTGATTCAAGAACACCAATTATTCGGCTCTTCAGAAGACCCTATTTTTGTGTTCTCTCTTAGCCAAGAGCATGACCTGCTTAGTCAATGGAGAGCATACGGAGATTATGCGATTGAGTTCGATGAGGAGATGCTTTCTGAGGAGTTCAAGACCTTATCCACCTGCATTTATGAACCACTGGCACAAAAGCAGGCTGCAGTAACTGCTATCACCGAAGCCATAGAGACAGTAAGTAATGACTTTGAAATCAGTCGCGGCTATACCCAAGAGCAAACCGATTCGTTTTTGTGCTCACTGCTCGCCCGTGCAGCGCTATTTAAACACGATGGATTTCAGGAGGAAAAAGAAGCTCGGATCATCATTGATTCTTTTTCCGAGGCCAAGAAGATCCATTATCGGGCAAGGGGCAACATGCTCATTCCATACATTGAACTTGATATCTCGCTTGAATCAATCAAAAGAATTCACATCGGCCCCATAGCCAACCAGGACCTTGCTGCCAGATCTATCTCTGAATTTGTTCAACGCACCATAGACCAACACAATAGCGACTATGGCTTTACTGAAACAGATATTGCGGTGGTGAAGTCACCCATCCCTTTTCGGAGCTGATCAGACATCCACTATATGTTGTGCTAAACATCAGCTGGTGAAGCGCAACATATAGTGGTCCTACAGATCCCGGCCGGTTAAGATGAAAACCATCTACTTAGCCAAGCTCCCCATGATTTCCAAGGCCTTTGCATCGATGTCATTGAGCTGCTTAAGAGCCAATTCAGACAGCCCAGATTCCTTTAACCTTGCCAGTTCAGTTAGCCCGGTCAGTTCGGAGAATTGACTGAGCAGATCGGGAGTATCGCTGTGCGCTGTAACGGCAGCTTCTAACTCAGCCAGGCGCTGTTTTGCTACTCGAACAATTACGTGCTCCAGAACAGGAGCAGGCGCAGCGCCTTCAGATGGGTCATCGTAGTCGGTTCGCACGATCTTATCTGCCAATCGCTCAGCGGCCTGTTTCACCTTGAGCATATACAGATTACCTGGCCCATGTTCTCGGGTACGCCATGACTGGATTGCTTGCTCCAGGCGATAGATATATACCTGCGTGTCTTCAGGCCATTCTTCTATAACAAGTGACCCTCCGCAGTGAGGACAGAAATTCACATCTTCCTTGAAGGTCTCCACAACAACATGCACAGGGAGATCGCACGCCGGACATGTCCGTTTGATTGAACTGCCAATGTCTCTTCCGACAATACCCATAAATCATACCATCCAGTTTATTTCAGACTTCCGTGCTACCAACCCATTGATCATCCAGGTAGGCATCCACCCCCTCAGAAATAATCTGCTCGTTGAAACGCAGGTCAGTTAACGTGTCGTGGGTCCATCCACCAGCAGGCGCATGAACTGTCATTAAATGCATTCCTTCCAGAGTGCGTAAGTGAAGTGGTTTCTGAACCAGCTGGGATAGAATATCTGGTTCTCTATTCTGCTGATCGGTGATAAAGCTAATCATCCTTGTCTCCTTTTAGATGACGGAAAATAGCACAACGCTATCAGTTCAGCGATCTGATTAAAGGTCGGTGTAAACGTATTGAGCGGGTTACCACGCCTTCTACGATAAAATCATCCCCTTCCTTCAGCTGATAGGGTTCATCGGTCTCAGAAGAGGATAGGAGCCGTCTGTTTGCTATATCAGCGATCTTACAGACAAAGTTTCCATTCAGGGTGGCAACAATAACATCCCCACTCTTCACTGTTTCAGCGCGGGAGACTACCAATAGATCTCCGGGGAAAATACCAACCCCCGTCATAGATTGACCCTCAACGATGCCCAGATAACTAGCAGAAGGGTGATCAATCAATATCTGATCGAGGGTAAGGCTCAGCTCTGAGTACTCGGCGGCAGGGCTTTCAAAGCCAGTGATACCGGCTTGGGCTCGAATTGGAATAAATTTTAACATCGGCTAGCACTACTGTATTTATATACAGGCAATGGTAGCCGATGCATGAATACAGTGCTAGGGCATTAACAATACGTGTCCACCAGCCTTTGCGTAATCAACGAAGTCGTTCCCCGGTAAGGCATATCATCAATCAATGTGAGCGCATGATCTTCAGCGTCATTCTGGAGCCAGACAAAACCACGCGCCATTTTCAGGTCATAGCCGACGTCCTTCCACTCTGAATAGGACGAAAACATGTCCTCATGCTCTGAGTTGATCTTCGATAATGTGGTTATTTCTTCAGGCTTCATTGCTGGCACATCACGGGCCTTAGGTAGGTCACCAGTGACCCTTAGAATGTTATGCTGTTCATGTTCATCAAAGCAGACAAATGGACCTTCATAGCCCGACTCAACAGCTTCTTGCTCAGCCAAGTCATAGTGGTTCCCCAGATCCACATCAGACTCAGTAACGTCCAGAGTGCAAACGAACATGTCTGCTTCACCATTAGCATTTTTACACGCAACGAAAATAGTATGTGATGGCATAGTAAGGTTCCTCGTAGGAGTGTGTAGGATTAGCCTCCATTTTGTACCATTTAACGGTACTCGTCAAGCATTTATCTACTTCCTGACTACGGCTCACCACCCGCTCCGACCCGGAGTATAGTGGTCTGACTCAATTCCAAATATAATTCCGATATCGAAACTAATTATTCGCCAGACCATGATTAACGCACCGTATGACCTCTCAAAGAGAGACCTCCCACCCGAGGTAAATGATCTAAAGGTGTGGGAATTTAACACCCTACTTAAATTGGCTAATGCAAAAGTCGGCCAATGGGTAGCCCTGCGCGAAATTCGTGATGACCATTACTCAGGGAGCCGCTTAAGCCGGTCCTTGAAAAAGCTCACCGATCAAAATTGGATAACATCCAAGCTGGACCCTGACGATAAACGAGATAAACAGATCCGACTTACAGTCAAAGGCCGGAAGAGATTAAAACCCTTCGTCACAACTGAATTCAGCCCTAATGAGATGGCAGCCTGCGACTTATCTCAGTCATCATTCGAGCATTATCTAACTGGATTGGCCGCTTTGAATATCCCATCAGCAGACGCAGAAGGTACTGGCGATTGGCACGCCATAGAAACTTTCGAGGGTGGCTTTGGAAGATCTCCGGGGCCATTCTTTTTTTCTGGTGTTAATTATGCTGACACAAAGCACATACTCGGGACCAACGGCATTCATGAATTATCAGGTGTGCTAAAGAAAGCGGGGTTTAATTGCCCAGACCAGCTATGGGCTGCTGATCACTACAGAGCAATGGCAGACATGATTTACCAGAGATTTTGCGAGAAAGGGACAATAGACAGTTACCAAGTGGATGATTGGTTCCCCGAGAAAAATCATAAAGAAAAATTATGTGCATACCTGGTAAAGCTTAAAAACAGCCTGAACAGTAAGCAGAATGCCTCTTTGAACCACTGGATGGAGAAAAATGGCCTTGAATGCTGATGAAAGTAATTATTAACCCTCAACAAGGCTTCTGAAGAATTATCCGAAGACCATAGCCATACCCTTAACCCGAAGTAATATGTGACCGGCCTACACCGGTCACATACATCACCTGATCAACTCCCGGCAGCCACCAGTTCAGCCCAGCTGGGGAAGCGCAGCGCTTCAAAATCTGCTTTATTAATTTGCGTTGTCCCGGATATCACCCGCAAGGCCATTTCAACGGTGTCCGATTGCAGATAACGCATCATCCCCCGTGCCAGTCGCTGGCAGGTAATCCCCTTCCCGTCCATATGCAGGTACTGGACATGATTCTCCAGCGCAAAGCCTTCGTGATCTGCAAATTGCGCATGAGTAACTATTGCCGGGTGGCAACGCCCTGTTCTGTCATCATTCGCGCTTATCCGCTTCAGTAGCAAATACGTGCCAGGCTCCAAAATGCGGTTGATGGTGGATTCATTCTGGCTCAGCAGTTCAGGCTTTCGGGGGTGGTGGATCGGCCACTTAACGGCTTCATCCCCACGGTCCCAGTTATGAGCATACAGGAGAGGAACACTCTTACCGGCTTCTTCTCCCCGGTGCATGTGCTCCCGGTATCGGTGTTCTTCAATTTTACCAGTAGAGAATCCCAGCCCGAGGGATTCCAGAGATTCAGGCTGGTTCAGCATTGCTTGCACGGCCTCTACTTCCTGCTGCGATCCGGGCATCATGAATATGCTCTCTAAATCAGCGCCAAACATTAGCTTAGAATCAAACAGGTGCTCATATAAGGGCTTTGTCTCAGCGGTTTCGCATAAGGTGACACGTACCTTTTCGGCCTGAGGAGCGCCCTTACGGAGCTTGATGATCACATTTTCTTGCAAGACGTTATCGGCCTTAAACAAGTTGCTTCGAGATTGAAAACGGACCACCCATTCGATACTGCTGTTCTCTCGTAACCAACGGCGGAAAGAACGGAAATACAACCCGTTTGAGAAGGATCGCGGGACCAACGCCACCAGCTCACCACCCGGCTTGAGCATTTCCAGTGCAAGGACCATGAATACGGCATAGAGATTAGGGGCCGATAAGCCACGGGACTTCAGGTATTTGGCAACCGGGCTTTGCGCCGGGAGCTTCTGGTAAGGTGGGTTCAATATGGCCGCATCCAGCGTATGAGAGGCAGTATCGAATAACCCTCCCAGCTCTTCGGCTACCGCATTGAAATCAGTTTCCAGTTCCACTTGCGGCGGCTGGTGGCCCTGAGCTACGGCAAACCCGGAAACGCGAGATAGGTTAGCCAAAAACGGAGCATGTAGGGTTTCATCGATCTCAAATGCTTTCAGAGAATAGGGCTGACTATTGGCTGAAGCAGGTTTGCAGTAATTTAACGCCAAAGCGGAATGCCCGAGTATACCGGTGCCTGCCCCAGCATCCCCCAGCACTCCCCCATTTGGAATGTCGAGCATCGCGGCCATCTGCCGGGCAATCGCTAAAGGTGTGAAGTACTGGCTAAACTGCGCTTTACGCCCCGCAGGGATCGCTTGGGATACCTGACGGGTATTAGCCCCTATGGTCTCTAACACTTGATCCAGTTCCGGTGGCAAACCATGAACAGCGGCTGCCACGGGAATGAATCCTTCACGCATGTGGTATGGGCTCTGAATCATTGCTCTGCTCCAGAGTCGCTAATTTCTTTTACTGGGTTACCAGCCCAACGCTGAAGATCAGCGACCACTCGATTCAGAGTTTCTTGCGCATCCTCAACCCGCTTTTCTTCGCTGGCGATGTCTTCAGGGGTTCCGATCCCCAGAGGCTCCAAGAACACATCAGCCCCTATTACCTCATTAACCAACTGGTTCGATACCCGGCTCAGCTCTTGGCATCCAATGAAAACAATTTCACCGGTATTAAGATCCTTAATCAGCTCATCAATCATTTCCTCATCCAGACTTGTTTCGTGACCGCCGTCAGTCGCTATGTCATGGATAGCGTCAGAGCGATTCATCGGCTCCCCCATTCCTTCCTCGCAGTAGAAATTCAGGGCAGCCAGGATCGTATTCAAAATCTGTGTATCAGTACTCATAGTCTTAATCTCGTAGGTTTGTAGGATGTCCTTACAATGTACCAATTAACGGTACAAATCAACCCTTTTCAACCTCCTCAATTAATTTCATTCAATCGGTATATAGGCTATAGTTTCTCGGTTATTCGCCGCAGTGGTTCACAAGGAAAGGCAATGGACTTAACGCAAAAAAGAGAGTTTCAGGAATTAAAGTTCCTATGCAAAGGTCAGGTTAATTCTGACACCCTCGCCGGCTGGAGAGCCGCAAAGGACGGCAAGAAAACCCCTCCTGATTCGTATGCCGAAGAGCGCAAGCAAGAGTGGCTAAAAGGCCATGATGCTTACCACAACTATTGCGCGATCCAGATCAAACAAGCTGCTAAGAAATCAGTCTTCGATGAAGGCTACAACAGCTATTCCAAGATCCGAGGAAAGCTTCTCAACCCCTATCCTGGCTCAAGCTCCGAAAGCTATGAATTCGAAAGTGGCTGGAGGCAGGCTTTCAGGGAGCGCTCCGATAAACCCTACATTCCCCCCAAAGACCCGGATAAGCCTCAGTCATTTAAAGAAAGGTATTCAGGCTCCTACGGGCAATCTGTCACTGAGCCCTCGGCATTTAAGAAAGACTACAAAACGGGAAAATATGGGGAATAAACCACATGGGATTCCACAACAATAAAACCGGCCGATACCAGCTCTACTCTGATAGTGAACGTAAAGCTTATGCACAGCAGCAACGGGAAGCTAACCGGCAGAGCATCATGTCAAAGTGGATTACAGTCTGGCGCTTGAAAGACGAAAGGAAATGGACTGATGCCGCCATTAAAAAGTACCTCGGCACTCCGGTAGAACAAAACGGATACAAAGTCTTCCCGGTCTCCCAGATAAAACAAGTTGAACAGAGCGATGCGTTTCAGCAATGGATGCTCCCCCGGCTTGAAAAGCTCTATAAACGGGATTGCCAAGAATACGGGGAAGATATCGCCAGTGACATTAAAAACGCCTCTCTGGCGTTGCTAAGGAGCCATAGTGAGAGTTCCGCCCCCCGAGTAGAGCAGATTTTGATTGATGCCCTTAAAGAGGTCATCGGCGCATTCCAACCAGATGAGCTTGCCTATCTGGCGCTGACTTCAAAAATCGAGCTACCCATACGTGATCGGTGGGCCTATACGGTCCACCAGCTGCTCCCCAATCAGTACGTGGTTTCTCGGGAATGGAAACGTGTCGATCTGGCAGTGGTCCAAGATCGAAAGCCTGTCGCGCTGGTGGAACTGAAAGCAATGTATTCGTATGACGCTGCTATGGACCCTATCAGCATCAGTGGGTTCTGCGATTCTTTAGAAAGAGATGAGCGCAAGGCACTTAAACTGGCTGGAGATGATGCCTCTGTTTTCACCGTACTACTGGCGACTCACCCCCGTACCTCAGTTCCCATTGAGTATGAGCAGGTAATCAAATACAGAAACCTTATCAACCGCAGCTTCCGAACTTTCGGGGATGCCCACGCCATCGAAAAAGCCGCCAACGAAGCAGTTTCAGCACGCTTCAATGGAAAGAATGTGATCGCCGCCGGGAAGCTACCTGGTGGAATAGCCTTTGATATCGAAGTAGACGTTCTTTACTGGGTTATGAAAGCCTGATTTTGATTCTGAGAGGGAGCAGAGGAAACATATGAGTTGGTTAAAACGCCTATTCAATCGGCTAGTTAATACGAATTCTACTGAAGAGATCAGTAATAGTTTTAATGAAACCATGCAAGATATACGCGATGCTGGCTCAACGGCTGGCAAGCATTACACCGACCATATTGAAACGATTAAACAACTAAAGCGTGAAGGAAAGAATCAGGAAGCAATCGTGCTACTACTTGATTGTGTTGAAGCAACGGAGTCACAGTCGGAGCACGCTGGAGAAGGCTGGGGAGTGGCCCCTTGGTACTATGAGCAGTTAGCAATCCTGTACCGTAAGGAGAGGCAGTTCGATAAAGAAGTTAAGATTTTGGAACGGTATGACAGCCAACCTAAGGCACCGGGCGCTGGTCCGAAGAAACTGGCAGAGCGCCTGGTTAAAGCCAGGACTCTATTGAACAAACACACTCCGCCAGAGAAAATGCCGTTGAATACAAAATAGGCCACAATGGAGATCGGCCAATGAAAGGAATCATGGAGTACTGTGTTATTTGCCCCGCTATTAGATTTATCACATTGGTATTTAGTCGTTGTCCAAAAAACGCAGAGAACTATTTTCTGCCGTGTGGGCTAATACCGTTACCAACGACTGGTTGGCGATTTTCTAACTGCTCTGCCAATGATTCGAAATCCACTTTTGCCCCGGTCCCCATAATGGCACCACTCAATACACGGCGATCCGCGCCCGAGAGGCCCACCTTTTCAGCATAGGATTCCCAATTGCTCAACACGGTCATGGACTGATCGATGATCTGCTTAGCTTCGGTTTCTTTCAGACTGAAGTACTTGGCAGCGGATAGGCAATTATCCAAAGAACGATATCGCCCTCCGGGGCCAATACTGATCGCTTGCATAGCAGTTGATCCCGGCTGCGGAACAACATCATAAGCCGGAGATAACTGGTATTGGTTATCATCAGTGTTCTTCAGTAACCCGTGGTTACGAAGATGATCATCGGTATTGCCCACCAGCACGTTAAAAACTAACCGGCGATAGAGCTCTATCTGATCGGTTGAACCGGCTCCGATCCTTAACAGCAGATCTGACAGTGCCGGATAAGCGAATACAGAGTCCAGATCCCCTTCCCTTACACGCGGCCTATACATTAACGCATGAGCGCTTATAAAGTGCCTGCGGCTCGTTTCAGCTGGCTCAACATCAAACCGTTTCACCAGAATCACAGAGCGACCAGCAACCGAGATCAACTCGGAATCAGCTGTCCGGATACCGCAATCGCGCATCATCAGAAAACACATTTGTTCTGCTTTACTCTGGTCGAATAGATCATCTGGCCGTGTAAATTTGGCAATGTGCAAGGAGCCGTCTGAGTCCCTGACAACACTTTTGGGCCTAGCTCCCCCCATTGAGGAACCAGGCTCCAGCTGCTTTAACAGATCCGGGGTTATTTTCCCTTCGGCAATCAGCGTATGGATATTCTCATCGATAGCCTGGAGGCTTTCTCGGCTAGGGTAATCAGGTTCCGATTTGGGAGCTGAACGTGATAATGAGACACGAATAGCACCGACACCGGCCCCTTTGGTTGCCAACAACTCTTCAAGCTTGTTTTGTGGGTGCCGGGAGTGCAGGGCCAGCATCAGTTTTCGCCCCCAGTTATCCGGCCCCCCGTCGAGTAATACTGCGGGCACCCCGTCATTTCCAAGAATCTGTTGAGTGCTTGATACCAGAGGTAGATTCACCGGGTCCAAAGCAAACGCATCTGGTCTGGCTAAATAGCTTTTGCCATACACAAACTGGCCCTGACCTGCCCCAATGACCAAACGCCCCGCAAGGACAGGAGCACTCTCTATTGGCATATCTACAAACACCCAGGCTTCTTTAATCGGTTCCATATTGCTCTCCGCAGTGGATGTTCTTAGAAATCGTTATCCAATGATTTTGGTGGACGGACCCGTTGCTTAGTGGTCGAGTGATCCAGATAGCCAAGGTCATCATCAACAAGACATACCTGATTCATACTGCTGGTGGCCCCGTAAAGCGCCAAGAGCTGCATGTAGGCCCCGATCCCGGTCCCAGGATCACCGGCTTCGACCTTTTGGACAGTCGTTCTAGATAGTCCAACCTTCGCGGCAACATCTGCCTGCCGCCAGCCCCGGCGTTTCCGAGCCTCGGTGATACGCTGCCCGAGAGCAGAGAGTGCGGTTTCTGATTCGTAAGGAATTGATTTGCTCATGACTGCAATTCTAGTCCTAATTCATCATAAGGACCATAATAGTGAGCATTTATTAAGTAGGCTGACCGCTCAACTTTTATCGGTTATCTATCTGCCTGTCCAAATCGCTTTTATCTGGATTCGTCCCAAGATTTTGTGCGGGTAAAAGTTTGGGGCAGATCAGAGCTTCCAGGCGTCTGGAGCTATCCAATAAATGAGTATTGACGCAAGACCCAATCCGACTATTGTCATGATCCCGCCGTATCCATGCTCTTCAAAATACTTTTTCAGCATCATCAAACTTTTCTATTTCCTTTCCGTGAAAGTTAAAGTTCTTGATCTATATGCTGCTTCAAGCCGTTCAGCGTGTTTTGAATAAACCGATAATCCCCCGGTTTACCACCGTTCCATACCCGTTCGGCCTCTGCCTGCTTATCAACGGCAATCCAATCTAACCGGCTGTCGCCGCCCAGCTTTTCGGTAGCAACCAGGAACAGGTTACGATAGCTGTACAGGCCGCGTTTGATCTTGGTCTTCCTCAGTGCTGATTTAGCCATCGCTGCTCCCTCGCCTTTCCGTTAATCCTGAATTTTTTCTATTAACCAGCGCCCTCTCTGGGCACCACATTTGTTTCCCAGCAGAGCGGCCTTTTGTGCGCTCTACAATCCAGCCATCACCAGAACGCTCAATCAGACGCACCTCGTTGCCGCTCTTGGTGAAGATTTTCTTGTCGCCTGCTTTCATGCGTCCTCCCCGTGACTTTCCGTTAACTTATCGTTTCAACAAAAGTACCAACCGGTATTCAGCACGATGAGATAATGATTCCCCTTCTGGGACGGTCATTCTCACAGAATACTCTGTAAAAACCCTGCCAATAGGAGGGTAGATACAGGCGATAATTCCTGCCCCAATGAAAAGAACCTGCTCGAAATTCATAACACTATACTGATCGCCAGTTATCTCACTTAGCGCCACCCAAAAGAAAACAAGTAACTGACCAGAAACTGAAATTAATGCAACGGTATAAAGCCAGTTAAAAACTATATTTTTGAGTTTATCCATGTCTTCATTCCTTTCCGTTAATCTTTTTCATCACTCAGCCACTGAGCTATTTTTATAGCCTCGCCAGTAAGTCCAATACCCACCGTTACGGGCTTGGTCGCACCAACCAGATATAGCGGCTCCAGCAGCACTTTTTGGTAATATTTCTTTTTGTTTTCCCAGCTGCGTTCAATGAATCTTTTGGTAAGTCTTGTTTCCATTTCCGCTTGGGATACGTAGGTTTTGCTTCCATCGCACTCAGCCAAATAGCGAATTAGCATCAGGTCCCTGATCGTTAATCCCTCATCAATTAACTCGCCAAGCTGATCGCAGTTCATAGAGCCTTTCCGTTAAAGTTAATCTGCAGATTCTTCAGAGCCATCATCTTCGCATTCAAGGCCATCTGACTGTTCACAATCAGGGCAGTGAAGGAACAAATCAGGCTCCTCATCTGTAGAGACAAGTTCATTTCGATGGCCTATCCATCCACACTCGCACATCAAATTGTCTTCGCTCATCATCCCGATCCTTTTCGTTATTTAATAGATTCTGAAGATGGATCGTAGAAGGACTCAATATCATCTTCCTCCCCGTCATCTACCCATGATGGACAGATGCGGCGATAACGATCAAGATCAACCTGGCCTTGTGCCACTTCCGCAAACTCACCCCAGCTGTTCCACGCAAATTCGCCATCAATGCTAATAAAGCGATCACTACTGGTACTCCAGAATGTGAAGCGAGCACCAGTACCCTGATTTCGTATATCAATGAACCTAATCATGTATCCTTCCCGAGGTTTGATATTCGTGCGGCCCGAAGTCAATCGGGCCATATTCGGTTAGCAAAAGTTGTGCGTTTTCATTACTTCACCGCCAAACGCTTGCAGCAGTATATCTCCACGCCATTCGCTCACGCCCCATGCATGGGCCATATCCGCTAGGTAAAGCTCATGCTCATCAGGCTCACCGTGAGGACGCCTCTCAGGAGTGAAGTTGAGGCCTGTCAGGTTGTTAAAGATCACCTTAATACTGGTTTCATCACCCTGAAGCAGACGTTTGCCATTCAATATGAGTTCGTGGGTCATAACCTCGGCATCACTCAACGCATTGGCTACTTCATCCGGCCAGCAAACAACGTCAGCAACGTCTTCTGGGACAGAGTTCAGCAGCGCATTTAGCGGCGGGTAAAACTCTGCTCCAGGGATGGTGCGCAGCTTTTCAACCAGTGCTTGGCCTTTGCGTTGTTTTTCCTGATCGCTTGCTTCAGCCAGTCCCTTCTTCATTTCAGATAACGATCAATCGTTATATTTTGCCACATTTACTGCCCAGTCATTCAGTTCTCTCAGTCTCGATACAAGCCTAGAAATCGACGCTTGCTCTACTTCGTACTTAGCGGCGATCTCAGGCTGACTACCTCCGTTCACCATGTACTCAGTAGCTGCATCCCGAACAGCTTGTGAACCAGCACGAATAGGCACCTGCTCAAGCAACAGGGCTACGTGTTCAGGTGAAGTCTTTCCTTTCTTAAACATTCAAAAAGCCTTCTAGCAATAATTAACTCGGAGAAATATAACCCATAACCGTTATATTTGTAAGTCCAAAGCACTGGCATACATCTCCCTGACCCGCTCAGGTCGGATCTCGATATATGGCAGCGTGTGACGGATCACTGTGGCCTAGTAGCGTCGAAACTATGTCCAAATCAACGCCCTGGATCATGATTAGGTTCGTGGCGTAGCTACGCCGCCCTGAGTGCGAATCTCGCCAGATTCGAGCTGGCGGCGCTTTGGCTTCAAATTGCTTTCCGATTAACCGCCATTCAGCACTTTCCGACATCTTGTACTCTCCCTGCTCTTAACGGAATAAAAGAAGCCGTTAATGGACCTTTTCAATTACATAGGGCCAGAAACAACAAAACCCCACGGTTGCAGCCGTGGGGTTTGTCTCACCTTCTAAAAAGGGCACCGCCTTCTTATCGGGAATCACCATGAGGTGAAGATATCTTTGGTTAGTCACAGTATAAAAAACACTCTTTAATTATACAAGCATCTCTCACTCTATGACTTTGTAGTTGCCTACAAGGTAGAGAGTGGTATATTCACCGCCACATCAAAGTATTTTACCTAACTGTCAACGGTTTATAGTCTGCCCTCCTAGCTATCTGCTTGCGGGTGGCTAACTGGGCAGACTGCGGAATGTAGTTTGCCATGGAAGGGAACACCGCCTGAAACTAAGGGTTGCAGCCTAAAGCAGAAGGAAGTCGCACACAGGGAAACCTGGCCGGTTGTTCTTGTTATTAACCGGAAACCGTGAGGTGAAGATATCTTTGGTTAGTTATCAATCCATGCGCCTAAGAAGATGCGACAACAGGGTGTTAAAGCGGTTTTCTCAGATTTTGAGGAATGCCGATGAAAGGATGGTTAATGAAAACCATTCTGTTCGTAGGACTGATGCTGATACCTGGCAACTTCGATTTCTCGCTGTTGGATATGACCCTGATTGATTTAAATATTGATCAGGTGAACATCAGTGTGAATATTGAGGTAGTTAAGGACAGCACCGAAGAACAGTAATGGATCGGGCGGGGAAGAGAGCTTGCTTCCCTTAGCCCACCCAATCATGAGCACCTTCCCATAGCACTTTCCGACATTTTCTGGCCTGCCTGTTCTTTTACGGAGTCTTGAAATACCGCTAGGGCCAAAAGCTCTAGGGTGATGCTAAAAGATTTACATCGTCACGGCCTCCCGCAAAGAGCACGTTAGCAACGCTATACTTTACGCACTGCGGATCTCCCGGTATTCTTTCCCCAGGCTCAAGCCGGGGATTACACACCCGCATTAGTTCGCACATTGGCAAACGTGTCATTAATTCGTATTTGATTTTTTCTTAACCTCCAGCAGGAACGCGAACAACTGTATCAACGGTTAAGGTCTAGTTATGGCTTCAGATAAGCTAATCCAGCAAATAAAGCAGCAAGCGCAGTTCCTCAAATCCATTCTCGAAAAATTTGATATACCGATTAAGCACACCAAGTCCTTAGAGCTGGTGGCCCGGATAATGTATGGATATCCAAGTTGGAATGTAGCCAAGGGCAATAGCCCAGATCGCCGTACAGCTGAGACTTATAATGACTTTGTAAAGCAAATCGCCACATTGGCCGATGCTGTAGATGGCCTGCGAGTTACTGAAAGTGATTTGGAGTTTGTAGACGGTGAACCGGCAATTTCACAACTGCCCTACTTTCAACTCCCAGCTGCAATCCTCGCATCGATTTACCTTGATCGGCCATTCGCACATACGAACTTCTATGATCTCGTAGCAGAGCGATTCATACCTGAGGACATGTTTGCACACTACCCAGAAGCGTTGCTCCCCCAAAGCAATTACATGGCGTTCCAGATGGCCCGCTTGAACCTGGAGTTTGCTGGTGATCGTCCAACAGACCTTGCCGATTACCCCTGGCAAAAATGGGCAGACAGGATGACGCGGAAAGGCGAGCTTAATGCTGACACCATTACGGCCGGAAGATCCGTCTATCGAGAGTGCCTACAGCATCAATGGGATCTTGATTACGTGTTACTTTGTGGTGGTTTCGATGATGGCCGGGTATTAGAGAAAATGCTGTTGCAGTGGCCTGAGAAAACGCTGAAGGTCATTGATTACTTGATGGATACCGATGGTGGGAAAATGCAGTAATCAGGGTTAGAAGGTGTAGCAGGAAGCCTCCCGCTACACCTATCCCTCATTACTCATCTCAACGGATTGTTGAACTCAGCCAGATAATCCTTTGCCAGCTTTTGCGCGGTGTAGTCATAAATATGGTGGGTGTCTTGATACCACGGTATGCCATCTTCATGTGTCTTACACACCCCCGCTGAACATTGAACTGTCTGAGGGTCAATGAAGATAACAGATGGGTACTGCTCAGCGACTAAATCCATCATTTCATAGATCCCTTTCAGTAACCGGTTGGATTCCTGATGATCAATGTCACAGACATCCAATGCAGCGATATTATTGTAGAAACAGAGCGTGAAATTGGTTCCGTTTCCTTCCGCCACAGGCTTGATGATAACCGGTTGTGACCCAGCATTAATCACACGCTCAATCGACTCAGTAAGCGCTTCCTGATAGGCTTCTACCGCACTCTCCCCTTCATCTCTTGGCAACGAGTACCCACGCCAGCGTTCAGATAAAACAACGTAGTCAAACTGCCCACCATCGATAAGGTGGTAAAGTTCTGCTGTTCTTTTTGAGCAACGAGCTGCACGGCCTGGCATCTTACTTTGATAGTCCCCAACCAGCATCAAGCACTCAGACTCTGTTTGGGTATATGCCTTCAAAGATGCATCTTTTGCCAGGACTTCTACGAATCGCTTTATATGGAGGCCGTGGGAATCCCCCAATAGGAGCAATGATCCCTTAGGATTTTTAGTCTCACCGAATGCACACTGCTCCAGATTAGTGCCAGTAAAAACATGGCAGACTTTCCGCATGGGATCTTCATACTTAGCTATCTGCTGATATGCCCTTCCCTCTACTTCACCCAGGCGTTGAGGCCAGCCATCGTTTTTCCTTGCAAAGTAATACGCTGCTACACCACCAAAAACTGGTAGCACTACCAGTATCAGAAGGCTGGTACCCAGCTTCATTTTTGATCTTCGAATTGGGTTTTCTACAAACCGATAGCTGAGAAAACTGAGAGCGAAGGTGAGGACAAAAAGCATTGGAATCATGAAAGGATTATGCGTTTCTCCCTGATGGTAGAAGAACACAACAAGGGGCCAATGCCACAGATAAGCTGAATATGAATGCTTTCCAATCCACCCCATAACTGAAGAGGTCAGGAATTTATTGGACTGCCCTGAATACAAAATCGCTGCCGTAAACAACGAGACCAACACTGCGGGAACGCCAGGATATTGCCATGTGCCATCTATTTGGGTGGCAATCACAATTAAGCCCGCAATGGAGAATGGAACGACAAAGCTGGGCAATCGCACTGTTCGCTTTTGGGCCAGCAAGAAGACACCTGTCCCCACCAAAAATTCGAATGCTCTGGCTGATGTGTGGTAGTAAACCTCTCCCTGCCAGTAGCTGGCATACAGGGAATAGCCCATAGCCAGTGATAGGGCTCCGAATATAGCGAGGAAACTGCCTGATAGAAACCGTACTACGCAATAAAACAGAGCCGGGAAGATAAAGTAAAACTGCCACTCAACGGCTAAAGACCATGTGTGTAGAAGTGGGATCGCGTCAGCTTCAGCTGAGAAGTAGTCTGATGTTTCTTTTGCAAAATGGACGTTTGACTTAAAAAGGAATACATCGCGAGCACTGCGAATGTACCTAGTAAAGTCCTCTGGCAGGAGTATTAAGCCGAATGCAATGGTGGTTGCAATTACCGCCAGGATGGTGGCAGGTGCCAGTCGCTTGATCCGACGATTATAAAAATCAGCGAACGAGAAACGGCTGTTTTGCATATCCTGATGGATCAGTGCGGAAATCAGAAAGCCGGATATGACGAAAAAAACATCAACACCGATAAAGCCGCCATTGAAATACGGTACGTTGAAGTGGACCAGCATTACCAATGAGACTGTAAATTCTTCTGTGTAAGTGACGGTTTATCACAGTGATATTCTGTCACTGAACAGGATCATAAATTGGCTCATCGCCTGTTTCCAATCCCGTATTGGCATAGTCCACTTCTTAGCGATTTGGTGCAAGGCCAGATACAGAATTTTCATCACTGACTTATCATTCGGGAATGATCGCCGAGTTTTGGTTACCTTTCTCAGAGACGCATTCACTGACTCGATAGCATTGGTTGTGTAGATGACCTTGCGGATCTGCGGTGGGTAGTCAAAGAACACGCTCAGGCGTTCCCAGTTTGCTCGCCAAGATCGGCTGATGGTTGGGTGTTCATCGTCCCACTTCACCGCAAACTCATCCAAGGCCCGCTCAGCTGCATCAAGCGTAGATGCGGCATAAATATTACGCAGATCAGCTGCAACCTCCTTCCGCTGTTTCCAGCTCACATAGCGCAGCGAGTGGCGTACCTGATGAACGATGCAAAGCTGGATCCGAGTCTGAGGATAGACAGCTTCTATTGCTTCAGGAAAGCCTTTCAGACCATCAACGCAGGCGATCAGGATGTCCTGTAAGCCTCGATTCTTCAGTTCGGTCACTACAGATAGCCAGAATTTAGCACCCTCAGTCTGCGCCATCCATAAACCCAGCAGCTCCTTTTCGCCATCAAGGTTGATACCCAGCGCCAGATAAACGTGTTTGTTTTGTACTGCGCCGCTATCGCGGCTGCGCACTACCAGGGCATCCAGATAGACAATCGGATAAATACTATCCAGCGCGCGGCTTTGCCAGGCAGTAACCTCATCCATCACGGCATTGGTAACCTGAGAGATAAAGGTTGGAGAAACCTCAACACCATAGGTGTCCTGGAAATGTGCTTGAATATCTCGAGTCGTCATGCCGCGAGCGTAGAGGGAGATAATACGATCATCGAAGCAGCTGAGTTGTTTCTCACCTTTACGAACCAACATCGGCTCGAATGTACCGTTACGATCACGAGGCACTTCCAGCTCTATATCACCGTGGATGCTGCGAACCGACTTACGGCTTTTACCGTTGCGTGAATTACCCGAGTTTTTGCCTGAAGGCTCGTTTTTGGCATAACCGAGATGCTCATTCATCTCGACGTCCAGGGCACGTTCCGCAACCTTTTTGGTCAGTTGTTTAAGAAGACCATCCTCGCCGAGGATGTCATCAGGGCTTGAGCAGCCCTCAAGAAGTTGAGCAATAAGCTCGTCTGATATTGGCATTCTGCTGTCCTTTCAACAGGGTGGTAAGAATGCCACTTACACAGATTTTTTTACACTCTCTTACCAATAGCAAAGCTACTGCTCTTAGCCCTTCAATGTCATCTCTATACAAATGGGTTCCGAGCGGTAAATCTTTGAGCTTCATGGATGGCAGTTCCTTAGGAAACAAAAGCGGCCGTTTTACAGGAAGCGAAATTGTTTGGCAACTTCAGCTTCCCTAAACTGGATATGTTCACTTTGGATTGGCAAATGAAATCCAATATCCATATTTCGACTGACTACCATGACCGGAGTTATAGGTCGATCCGCATACATATTTAGAGTTGCCTGAGGTAATACTACCGGTCCCATGGAATTGGTGAGTCTTTTCCCAGGTCCATCTAGCAACATGTGACCAGAAGTAATAAATGTCATGGGTGCTTGCGTCAGTGCCTGCAGGGGCCAGGACATTCGTACAGGCCGCATTTGTACCACTCCATGTACCCGTGCGAATTAAGGTTGCTGAGCCGCCACTACCCGGCTGTGTCCACACACCACCAACACAGGACACTAAATCCCCTGCGGCAGTAGTCCCGATTTGTTTATTCGTGCAGGCGCTACCAACAGTCTGATTCCCATTTAAGAGCGCGATTTGGCCTATTAAGCTTTGTGTGGTTGTTATATTGCCATCTGCAGCAATACTTCCAGTCACATCGATATCAACACCCTCGTATCGATCTGAAGTTACGTTAGTGGCATCAACATTGGTCGCGTCAATGTTAGTGAAATCACCCGTAGCCCCGGTTAGTACACCGACATTGCTAATGTTATTCGTCTGCATGTCCAGAGCACCGGTCATGGTGTCGCCAGATCGTTTTACGTAGATCCCAGTACCATTATTTACATCAACCGTAGCCGTCATCACTCCTGAGTTATTTTCGGTGTAGGTAACAACACCCTTTAAGCTGTCTTTAGTGTCGGCCTCTGCTTGGCGCACAGCATGCCCAACTCCCAATGCTTTTGGTTGTCCTGCTACCAGAACAGCCGGCCAAGTCGTCAATGCTGTTGTGACACCAGCAACATTAGTAATTGTTGTTGTTGGGTCTGCCCCATATTTGTAGTTGGTAAACTCGAATGAACAAGGAAGGTAAGCAACAGTACCCCCCGTTGTAATGCCGCAATCTGCATTACTTTTTAGCCAGTCAGTTCCGACCCTAGCGCCTGGTACAGCACTTCCACCTTGATCGACAATCCACTCAGCGACTGCTCGGGAATGTTCGGCAATTTTATTGCCCAAGGTTTCAAAGTCGCGGCGTTCCATCTTCTGGTTTAGCTTTTTTGCTCCAGCAGCAGACAGAATTACCGCTATAGCTAGGTAGAAACCTAACTCTAATAGAGTAAAGCCTTGTTGGTTCTTTGGGGGACGAACATTCATGTCAGGTTTCATTGATTAATCCCTATTCATCGGTGCCATCGCTACTTGGCTTTGGCGAATATTGGCCTGTTGCCGTGCGATATCATCTAACTGGACAAACTGACCATCCCTGAGTGCTTGTGCTACTCGCTGCCCCCCAGCCAAAAAGCTAAACCCTAATCGAGTTTTGCCAAGTTGAGTCTTCTTGCTTATGTTGATCGCCAGCCTCAGAGATTCACCTAAAATCAGGCGAGCATACTCTTGCCCATCACATAGTGTTAAAAACCTTGTTAGGGAGTCCACTGTCCCACTGGCATGAAAGGTGAATATGACCCGAGTGCCGTTTAACAATGCTTGAAGAACTTGGATTGCCGTATCACGATCTCGCACCTCTCCCACAAACAGGGTCGATTGGACCTTTGCTGGGAAGCACCGCATCATTGACCGGATCGCTGTTGAGAAATCGCCATCCATAACATGGCGCTGGTAACAAACTCCATTCTCACCATAATCACCCTCCATATCGTATTCCGGAGGATCTTCCAACGCCCAGGCCACACCACCTTTTGTTGAAAGGAGGTAATTCAGGACTGCAGCTGAAGCGGTTGTTTTACCGACTCCCAATGGGCCTGAAATGAGGATCAACCCCCCATCTCTTTGTGTGTTCTCATTTACTAATTGGGATATGATCTCTGGAAACACAATACCTTCTGGGTTTTCCCCCACCAGGTTGGGTTTAAACCCCGGCATTCTCCGCAGACAATACACCTCCCCGCCCTTGCTTAACTCTAGATGCACGCGGTAAAGCTGAGAATTGAACGCCAGATATTGATCTTGACCAATGCCTAGCTTCAATTCATCACAGGCAGTTTTAAAGTCCCCCAATAAACTCAGCCACTTAGGATCACCTCCCAGGTTCTGTTTCTGTCCGTTTATATAGCCACGGCTGCTGCTAAGTTGCTCTTTATTGATTGCGAGGTCGGTGTACTGCTGCAGATCCATAATTAAGACTTTCTCATAATCACGTTTACAGATGCTGTTGAAACATCACATGCAGATGCAGCCGCAGCTGGGTCTAATGCCGCTCCCGGTGCCTTAACGGTGGTGCTTCCCACAATCACTTCATCTAAGAAGTTGGAAACGTATGTCACATAACGAAGGCAGGCAAATGGATCAACAGGATCCGTGATCTGTTTCGCTCCATTGGTAGCACCACCAGTCAAAGTACCTGAAGCAAAAACAGTCGAGTTACCCCAATAGTTGAAGATCGTAGATCCGCTCACAGAGCTTTCATGAGGGATTTTTGCATCGATCGCAAAATCATTGTCCAGAGCAGTGAATGGTGGGCGCGTTAACTTACCCGCCAAGTCGGTAAAGTAAGATTCAGTGGTTTTTGCAGCTGAATCGCCTTCCGTATTTTTCAGGTATTTATACCCAATTGGACCGACAAAGGCCGCTACCAGCGCAAGGATTACCAAGCCAAACCCAAGTTCGACCAGAGTCATACCTGCTTCTTTGTTTTTGAACCCGCCAACAGGCCCGGTGGTACTATTTTTCATAGGTGCATTCTCCATTTTTAAACCTGAGAGATTGAAGTAGACAAAGAAAAGTAGCTGAGAACGACCATGCCCATGAATAGGTAAAGGATCGTCGTAGCTACAGCATCAAGAACCTTATTGATCGCCTTAAAGCTTGCATCCACACGTTCTTCAAGACGCTCGACTGAGATGGCATAGAAATCTTTCTTTCCTCCGCCATCTCCCATAGAAATGATTACCTCGTTGAGGTCTTCCGGCATCATCGGATTATTTGCTAAAGGGTTACCATGCCCACGCTCTATAGCACCGTGCATCATATTGAGACAGGAGATCACCCAAGAACTGGTGGAAGAGCGCTTCAGGAATTGAATAGCTTCCTTTTCTGCATACGCTTCAGAAAGAGGGCCGATAGAATCCAGGAAAGACATCGCCACCACATCCCGGTGTAAAGCCCACGGCTGTAAATGGTCCATAGCGAACCGGCGATATTTGCCATTCTTCCACTCAACAAACGACCAAAAGAGAGCAAATACCAAACCGGCCAAAACAATGAAGGTAATTGGCACCCAGATAAACAGATTATCCGCCACCTGATAGGTGAACTGTGCCAGGGGCTCCCATTTTGCGACTGGCTTTATCTTGGTGAAAATGTCGAAAAGAAACTCTTTTACAAACAGTAACAAACCGACCAACATCAGGAATCGAACCAAGAAAGATCTGGCTACGCCTTCAATAGCCAGTCGATGCTTCCCTTTCAAAGTCAGACGATCATTCGCTTTCGCCAACCCCTCGGCTAACTGACCAGTTTGCTCCGCTGCTGCAATGACCAAGTATTCATCTTCAGGAATGAAGGGCTTAATTGCCTGATGGAAGTCATTCCCTGCCCCGGAACCTGTTTCCTGCAGCTGTTCCAGAATCAATGCCTTTTTTTTGCCGGCATTACCTTTCTTTTTCTGGGCTGTGATCATGTCACCGTATGCAGAGGACAAAGAACCTAAACGCGCCCTAAAACCAAGGAGATCATAGAGCCACTTCCGATCCTTAACGCTCAGAACACGGCTACGCTTCGCGAATATCGATTTGAGATTCATACATCACCTACTAACACCGTGGCTGATTCATACTCGGCACCAAGTAGTGGTGCGACTTCAGAACCAGTTAAAGCACCATCGGAGAGCAAGGAATCTTCACTTACCAAGCCCATACGGTCCTCTACATCAATCGGGCTTATTTGTCCGTAGAGCATCTTTTTAATGGCATGATGGTAAGCGGTAAAACCGACAGCGTGCTGCCCATAGAAGCTTTCTAAGGAGTCGTCATCAGAGAGAACACGCGATGACTCTCTCGAATTTAACCAAGCTTTTTGTGCTTCAGAAACTTTCCCTTTGCTGACCTGCTCTCTTATTGAGTCATCAGGCATCATGGTTTCGACGCATGCCACACGACCGACAAGGCCGTTTTGGCAATCTGGGCAGCCTTCATAATTTCTGAAGCGAACATTTTTCAGATGTTTAAAACCATGGCCTTGTACGAGTCGGGACAAAAGGCTTTTTGGAATAACCCCCTGTTCTATAAGACCATCTGTTTCGAGCTGAATACTCTGTCCATCCCCCCCATCAACCATGTAGTCGCCCAAGCGATATGAACACTGCTGGCACAGGCGCGGGAGCAATCTCTGAAAAACGATTCCTTTAATAAATCCCGCAGAAGACAATAGCGACCATGGCAGGTCCATCTCATTCAAACGTATATACGCATCAAATGCGGAATTACCGTGCAGAGTACATAAAGTGGTATGCCCGGTCAGAGCCGCGTGAGCTGCACTTTTAGCCGATGCGGCATTTCGCATTTCCCCCTGAAGAATAAAATCCGGGTCACGGCGCAGTAGAGCCTTCAAATGACGATCCCACGCTTTATCTTCGGTCTCAGTGTTTTCATTGGATTTCACCGCAGTCACCTGAGTATGGATAACCCCTGGTATCTTGAATTCGACCGGATCCTCCACCGTCACGATCATCTTTCTTCCAGCGTACTCTTTTACCAAATGCCCCAATACAGTCGCTGCCGTAGTGGTTTTACCGTCCCCGGTAGCACCAACGAAAATTACTAAACCGCCCGCTCCCTTGAGCATCTTCGATAGCAACATATTTTGTTGATCGGATTCATATCCAAGAGTGAGCAAATTTCCATTACTAAAGTCTTTGTCCAAATCCAAAAGACGGAGCGTGACATGTACGGTATCTCTCTCTCCATTGATCTCGGCATCCTGATAACGGAGTCGATATCTGTGATCATCTGGCCCGGTACGATCTGTGACTGTTGCGGCCTGTGTAAGCTCTGGTTGATATGAATTCTTTGTTGTACCGGAGTTTCCAGTTTCACTGCTGTAAATAAACCGGCAGAGTTGCAAAAGCTTGTTGTTGGTGAATACGGTATTTTTGGGTCTATATCTCTGTAGCTCTCCATGCACCCGCATTTCAATCCGAGGATCATTCTTTTCCGCAAAAATATGGATATCACTGGCCGCGACCGTTACCGCATAATCGAAGACCTCACTAAAGAGTTTCTTGGATTCAGAAGGTGAGATTTCCTCATCATCTGACTGAAACTCATGCAAAGAGGCGATTTCGTCTGGGCTTACTCGAAAGTAAGTAACTCCTCTTTCTTTCCCTATGTACCCTTGCAGTTTTGCTCTCTCTTGCAGGCTCAGCTCGTTAACGTGAAATACGTCAACATTAGCTCCTGAAGCAGTCGGCACCGCGAACATAAGGGTTAAATTCTTTAACTGAACTGGTAACGTCTGACCATCAATCGTACTGGCAACTGTCTTACCTTTGACTTGGTTATGTAGGTTCATGATTCCTCTCCAGCCTCAGAATAAAAAACCTTACTGACGGTTTTTCCTTTCTGCAGTTCGAGATATTCCGCACTAACGGACAACACTACCCAACCGTTCAAGTTGGAGCCCTTTTTGATTGATTGCTGACGTTTGTTAATGACCACATCGGCTGTCGGATCTTTGGGGTTACCCCAAATTGAAAGGAGTGCAACCGGCGTACTAAAACCGCTGCTAGAGCGGTCTTCACCAGACCGCTGGACAACTGAACCTGCATCGATCGCCTGATCTAAAGAGGATGTTAATAATTTCTCCATTGCACCGAATGGCGAAAGAATTTCCTGTTGTACCGATGGTTGATTACCTTCAGTCTCTTTGATGGCGTTTAATGAAGCAGTAATGCTCGCAATTTTTTTATACTTTGCATCAAGATGGTCAAGCTTCTCTATTTCTAGAGTTCGATCTACCTTACCTGCTGGAACTGAGTCCATAAGGGCTTCAATCTCTTCGTCAGCCATCACTGGTTGGAATGTCAATACGGCAGGCACCAACAGCAATGCCTGAAAATTTGGCTTAATTGATAACATAGGCACCTTCAACTTTTATATTTAACTCTGATCCGCTCTGTTCAACCCGGATAGATTTGGCCTTAGCCCACCCCAAATCTCCGAGACCACCTGCAACGCTGACTGCATCGGTATACCGCCCCTGCATCTCCCAAGCACCTTCCCTTTTAATGAGATTCGATGGTGCCAAGGATCCCCCACTGATATTCGATTTCGCAGGGTTAGCAATTTTGGTTTCCAGCCCGTTGTTAGCAAACGTCATTAGTTGTTCAGTGAACTCCAATATGTTTTCCCCAGCTTGTACGTTTTGGTTTTGGGGAAATTGGATATAGAACGAGCAATTAGCTGTATGCCCTTGAGGGCTGACATCCACATGATCGCATCGAGGAGTGAGGTAATTGAGCGCATACGATGTGGAGAAATTTTCCGGGTTTATAAAACTGACCAGGCAATTTCCGGACGTATCGCAGCTTGCTGACCGGAAAGGCCAAGGACTGTCAAATAGCTGCTTACCTTCTAAAGATTGTGCAACCACATTTAAGCTTTCTTTAAAGCTCGGCTGGGACAGTAGTTTTTTGTAATAATCCGCAACTGCAGCTTTTGACGCTTCAACCTGTTTACGTCTGATATCTTCATCTGATTCCCCAAAGGAGATCACCCCGAATTGGATACCCAGTACAACGACCCCGGCCACAATGCCTGTGAGCATGAGCGCATTCTTAACCGTGTCTCCGGAGGCGCTTTTTAAAACAACGCTGTTCCAATCCTCATCTGCAAAAGCTTTGAATATTGAACCGAGTGTAATTTCTGACTCTTCGGTATCGACATCTTTTACACCTGACCCGACCAAGGCACGTTTGTGATTAGCGCTTTCAGCCAGAGTCAGGTGTTCTTGGGCAATCTCCGTAACTTGTTCGAGGCTGAGGTTCGCATCACTTTCGACAATCACCGTTCCATTGACGATGAGGCTTGTCCAATACCCCGAGTCTGTTCTTTCAATGACTATCCAGGCAGGAGAGTCTTTTGCCTCTGAGTTTTCGTGCAGATTGGAATAGGTATGCTGGTAGTGGGCATACAATGCTGCTAACGGGTAACCTGTCTTGATACCCAGCGTTCCTAAATCAGCCAAACCAACCTGGACAACTTCAGAATAAAGCCGAAGCTTCACAACGCCAGGCTTGGCAATTCCCATTTCCTTAATGGCTGCTTTGGCTAACGCTTTGGGATTGTAATCGTCGTCACCATCCTTTTTGTCGTTTAGCCATTCAACCCCTGTCACGATAGTCCGATCTAGGTATTCGAATGTAGAGGACTCATGCATACCTGATTAGCCTCGGCTGATATACGGAGTTACAAAAATAACCAGCAGGTCTTTACCTTTACCCGATGCTTGTCCACCACCCAAGGCCCAGAAGTCATCTCTGCCGGTTCCCTCTGATGTGGAAGAAAGGTTCTTATTGATGTAGCCCGTCAGCATGGCTGTTTCACCTTCCTTTATAACTTGGCTAGTTTTGAATTCTTTCTGAGTAAGTTGTGCAAAGCGCTGCGTGAAATCTCCAGAAGAGATATCTTCAAACGGCAGATCTCGGGACATAGTGGTGACGAGCTGAAGGATGACACGATTATCTTCAAGGATTCTCGGTGTCAGGCTCATATCAAAGCCAGGCCGGATCGTTGCCTTCGTCGTTGAGAATGTAGTAACACCCTCATTAACGGTTTGTGTAGTTTCGGACGGATATTCTTTGATGCTGATGTCACGCAGCACTGCTGGAATGTTATTCAGTACAGTACGTGTCTCTCGGGTCATTACTTGAACCCGTGCTTTGGAAGATAGGGCCTGCAAAATAACTTTTGAGCCAGTGAGCCGGCCGCTGTTTACATTCGTTGAGATTTCATTAACAGGGCTATTAGATAGCGTTGGGCGGCGTGACACCCCAGAGATCGCTAATTCACCAAGGTCGGCCAACAGAGAATCCCATACAACCCCAATATCTTCATTGTCGGTACTGGTTACCCGGACAACTTCGATATCAAGTGCCACCTGACTTGTAAGGTGGCGATTTTCGACCTTAAGAAAACGATCAACGGCATCAAGCTTTTCCGGCGTATCTGTCACAATTACAGCCCCTGAATTACCCAATACATGGGCAGATCCGTAAGGAGACAGCATGCTTGCGATTGTTTCCTGATAAGACTCAAAGGAGGCGGTTTGAACTTCAGAAGTGAGAGAAGTACTCATACCACCTTCAGTATCCGTAGTCGTTGCACCCTCGAACTTAGCGTTCATTATTTCTTTAGTTTGCAGGTCCAGGCGGAAAGTTCGTGTGTCCAGTTTATAGAGCGTCACATCACTATCGGTATACTTCCAATGAATGTTGAATGCGCTCGCAATAGTATTCAGTGCCTGTTCTGCGGAACCCTGCAATTTCAGCACTTCCTGCATCGCTAAAGGTGACTGTTTCTTCTGATTATCAGTAATCAGGCTATCGATGATTGAGGAACCATCCACTGAACTGGTATCAATATTACTGCTGCTGTCCTGCAGCTGTTCAGTTACGATCGTATCTACGGTATAGATATCCTGACCAACCCGAACAGGCTTACCAATCTGCATAGAGAGATTGCTGACGTAGTATTTCAAGCTCAATGGACGAGTAGCATTCAGGTAAACCTGCTTGCGCAAAAAGCCCGGCAGAGGTTCAGGTTCTTCGTAGGTTTCCCCGGATATAAACGGAGTCGTATGCCTCTTGAAACCGGCATTCTCTAGACGCACCATATCCAGTCGTTCTTCCTGGAATGCAGATGCATTCTCAACCTGCGGTGCAATCGTCTTATCAACACACCCAGCAAGGGATATGGCCGCAGCCGCAAGTAAAGCAGATTTAATCGGGCTCATCGGATCACCACTGTCTTGTTGGAATAGTATTCGGGCTCAAGGTCACTTCCATCGTTCTGCAACGCAGAAAATAGGCCCTCAACAGCCATATCAAATGTGCCGAAGAAATAAGCGTTCGCTTGAATCGTTTGCCCCTTTCGGGTTTCCCAAACAACCGACCACTGACTCTGGTCATCCCATTTTTTAAGCTGGTTCTTAACGGTTAACCCAGTGCTCACTGACCACATCTGCTCAGTCACCAGTGTCTTCCCAGTCACAAATACGCGGAGAGGCAAGCCTGCTACGAGTTGCTGAGCCACTTCAGCAGCGCTTCCTCGTAAAGCTCCTGAGCGTTTATGAAAAAGAGGTTCCGCAGAATAGCGAAGCGTCAACCCGGCCTGCTCGGCTACAGATGTCAAAGCTTGTTCCAGTGACCCCGGTGTAACAGGCACAAGAAGGTCTGAAACAGATTCTACGTTGCTGTAAGCCGGCTTATCTTGGGCGACTGGTTCAGAAGGAGGAGATATTTGTGTGAGTGCCTGACACCCAGGTAATAAAGCCACGGCAATTGCGGCAAAAATGACTTTGCGATTCATTATTCGGCTTCTCTGATTGGTTCGAATGCAAGCATCTGATTGCGATAGATTCTTGCCGTGGCGGTTAAGCTAAAGTGATCGATGATGGCTTGAAGAACTCCTTCGCGGTGGTTTGAACCGAATGTAAGGCCTCGATCGGTACTCACATCGTCAACCAACCACACAGAGACCGGGTATCCAAGACATTTACCTACTCGGTCAATATTGTCTTGGACCCGGCCAGCAGGGAGGGTGCATTGATACTTGAATGAGTCGTGCTTTTCTTCAGAAGCTGGTTTGTGAACATACCCTTCCTGGATCTGCTCAACGGGATCTCCTCCAGCTATCCGTTCCCACTCTGTATCGGTCAATCCATGAAGGGCCTTTTCATCAACGGGGATGTATGCCCGGTGATTCCCAATGGCGTTACCGGCAACCCCAGATATCGGCATTGCTATCGCAGCACTTAACAAAACAGCCTTTTTAAAATCTTTCATCGTTTGTTTTAGCATAATATTTTAACGTCCTGCGAAACATACAATTTTATCTATTTCTTTTCAACAGAAATGTACTAATAGTCAAAATCCACTGACCTAACGCAGATCACTCGCCAACAGGTATTTCTTTCACTTTGTCACACAGGTCAGACAGCGCAGCGAACCAGATCAGCAACTCAGCATCTTTCAATGCTGCAACGTCTGTATGGTTATCCTTCTCTGCTTTGCACTGACTATCACAGATCCCTTTAAGATCTATCTGGGACAAAATACGGGTGTTCGAGATGACAAAGGAAACCTCTTGATCCTGATCGTCACGGGTTCTCAGATGTAACTTTTGAACCTGTTTCCGGGCATGCAGCAGCTCTCTTATTTCCGCCGAATCCGCCTCTTGCTTCTTCAATGTGGCGGTAGAGCTGTCTTCACCCTTCAGCATCATGTCCTCCCCTACTATGTAACCGTTTTCCTCAGACGCACCGGGTTTGTATAACCAGTTTGTCAGAGTCTCTGTTAACTCAGGCTGCAGGGTATCGGCTTTAAAGGAGAGCGATTGGTTCTGTTCTGATAGGGCCTGGCTAAACTTTTCAGCAAAGAATTCAGCTGATGCCGGCGCACTCACCAAGATATAAAGACGGTTCTTGATTGAATCGTGTACCGCTTTGATATACGACTCATCAGGTTCTTTTTGCTCAAAGAGCTTGGCTTTTACTTCCTCACGGACCTGTTCACGCTTGGGTTTATCGAACACCATGCCAGCGGCATCTTCCTGCTTCTTTAATTCTTTTCGCCAGGCGCGAGACAGCTTCGTCTTATTCAGTTTTTTATGATCATGGCGAAGGTTGATTACGGTGAATCGATCTACGGTATGCAGAAGCTCCTCGCTGTCACCCAGCTCATCAAATGCGAAAAATCCCCAGCTTTCCTCCTGGCTTTTCTTGCACTCCCTGAAGCAAAGCTTCTGGAGAGAAGGCTTCAGCTGGTTCAGGTCTATCGTGGGACAGTCTATGACTATACAGCGCTTTGGGATGATCATAAGAAATACACGTTCGCCGGTTATTTAATATACTGTATAATCATAATATTTTATAAACCCGCAATCTATAGAGTTCAGCATATGGCCATTCCTGACAGCTTTATTGACGACCTAAAATCCCGAGTAGATATCGCGGAATTTATTGCAGCTTCTGGCGTTGAGTTGAAACGAGCTGGTAAATCATCAAAAGCACTCTGTCCTATGCCAGGGCACGATGAGAAAACACCTTCATTCAACGTCATACATGACAAACAGTTCTGTTATTGCCATGGCTGCGGTGGCGGCGGTGATGTCTTCCAGTTTGCAATGGCGACTCAGGGCATCACTTTCCCAGAAGCGATCGAGGTAGTTGCTGCCCATGCAGGGATTGAAGTACCGAGTAGTAGCAGTGCCGAGAAAAATGACTGGGGTGATGTCTTAAGAAAAGCCCTCGATAATGCTCAATCCATCTACCGATCGAACCTTTCTCAAGGTGAGAATCCGGAAATGATTCAGCAACTGAAAAAACGCCAGCTCACACCTGAAACTGCTGCAATGTTCGGACTCGGCATTGCGAAGGATGATTGGGCACAGATAAAAAACATGCTCGGGGGACACAAGCGGCTGCAGATACTCACCCAGTCCGGCCTCTGTTTTTTTCAGGAAGCATCTGGTGAGAACCGGGAAAAGTTCTATGACCGATTTCGGGATGGCATAACCATTCCAATTAAAGATAAGTCGGGCAACTTGGTGAGTTTCGCTATTCGCCACGCGGAAGGAAAATCACCGAAATATATCAATGGCATTGAGACTCAGATTTTTAAGAAGAATCAGATACTGTTTGGTTTAGATCAGGTATTGGCTGAAAGCTCCAGGCCGAAATCTATAGTCGTTGTTGAAGGCTATTTCGATGTAATGAAGATGCACCAACACAACTTGCGGAACGCCACTGCACCGATGGGCACCGCTATCACTGATCGTCAAATAGAACAGCTACTTCGTGTTACGAATGAAGTCACTTTCTGCTTCGATGGAGATGCTGCTGGGCTTAAGGCCGCGAAGAGCGCAATGTTCACCTTGCTGCCTTATATCGATGACCATCACACTTTCAAATTTTGTTTCCTACCTGAAGGGCATGACCCAGACAGCTTGCTTAACAAAGAGGGGCCGGAGTCTCTTCAACGGTATCTGGATAATGCGACACCCTTTAGTCAGTTTATCTTCCAAACGATGCTTGAAGGGCGCGATCTCTCCATCCAGGAGCAGGTCGCAGGTATGGCAAATGAGTTTGCCGGTTTACTCAATCAGATGCCAGAATCTCACCTTAAAGCAGGGATTGCCAATCGATTTGAAAAGCATACTGGAATGTCGCTGGTTCAGTCTTTGAATATTAAGATATCAACCAAAGACATGTCGCCTTCCCAGATCGTCAATCTGAGCAATGATGTTAGGGCAACAGTTGCCAAATCCAGTGGCCTTGCAAAAAATGCGATCCAAGTTCAGATTTCAGCTGATCATTATCGCGTCGAAAATTCATTGGCACGATTCATCAACCAAAGCAGTATCATCAAGCAATCTCTACCTGTAGACGCATCAAGAGAAGACAAAGTTAACCTCCTCAATCAAGCAATGGAACAGGTCATCATCAACTCAAATCTGAGCTTTAAGGATGAATCGGGGATCCCTGTCGTACAGATATTAATGGATGCTTTTAAGGACACATCCCAGGCTAGCGATGCAGAAAAACGATTGAAGCAAATGTGTGTCACACAGCTCCGGCAGATCCTCGCCGGGCATGATATGAGTAATTTGGTACGGTTAATATCGACAGAGGTCACTCGTATTCGAAGCCTCGGGAAGCATATACGCCATCATCACCCGGAGCTGGCATCCTCTATCGGAGATAGCTTGAATCGATTTCAGAGGGCCGTGAGCGATAACCTTAAGTTTATGGATGCTCTGGGCAGGTTTGCCCCTAATGAGGTCTATGGCAATGCTTACTTCAATGCCATGCAAGATATGAAAAAAGAGGTCAGGGAATTACAGGCTGCATTCCCCGCAGGTCAGGTTGCCCCAAAAGCGGTTTCTGGGCTCTCTATGTGATCGAACATTTCCTTCGTACTTAGGGGCGCTATGCGTCCTTTTTTTTGGGTATTCGAAATTATCTGGAGGGAATTGTTCTTATAGAACATGTAAGCTGTTGCGCTCTACATTGGTCTGGCCCTAGAGTAGGGCAAAAGAAATGTGAGCATCTGACGTCGACCAAAACAACAGATGCCCACAGTTATCAACCTATGAGGAAAATAACCTATGGAGATACTATCAGTAAAATTTTTGTTTTACAGCAGAGTTCAACGAGTTTTTTCTTAGGAATTAGCCTCTGGGAACATTTCATACGGTTCCAGATCCCAACTACCATCATTATTAGGCTTCATAATTTTGGCTTTAGCGATACTTGGATCATCAGGGTCTTTGTTCAGCTCTTCCCGTAGTTTAGCAAGCTGAGCTGGGCCAGCCATGTATTCACCTTCGACCGGTGAGCTATCAGGTTCTGTTTGCTTCTGAGAATCAACGATCTCCTGTGCATTGGCTAATGCTTTCAGTTGGTTGTGTCTAGAACGGTCCCCGATGAACTTGTCTTTGGTGTCTCGGGAGAACGTCAGATAGAAACCTTTTCGACCCCGTTGCTCAATTTGCGAAGTGCCCTCTATGAAATAGCCGTACAAATTAACTTTGAAGTGAGCGGTATCGTTGGTTATTTGGGGCTTATCAGGATCCTGAACTGAATTGAGAACCTTGATCAATGATCTGAGGAAGTTCTGGTATCGGCTGGTACGCAGCATATAGAAATGTAGATCCGAGACACTGCACGCTTTTTTGTCGTGACCAGAAACACCTACCCAGGCACTAATGTGGGAATAGAGCTGATAGGTCAGCGGTGTAGGGTTTTTTACCACTTCCGGATTCTGGATGAAGTTGACGATCGGCGGTAAAGCAGCGGCTTTTTCACTTTGCTGGGCATGGTATCGGGCAACAGCCTGGCTCCACATCGAATCAAATGATGCCGTCCACAAAGAAATGCGTATCCACCGCGGATTTTTTATCTCACCTTCAAGAAGGTTTTCCTCAGGCTCATTTGTGAAAAGATCATCTTCCTCTGTGAGATCAAACATCAGGGCCCTGAAATCTGTCAGGAAACGGTAGTTAGCCTCGTTGTACCCTTCGAGGAACTGCCGAGCGAATTCACTTTCTTGCGGTGTCCGAATTTCAAAGTTGGTCTGATACAGACGCTTAATTGCTCTGTAAGCGGTAAGTCGGTTACCCGCTGTCCGTTTATTCCCGATGTGAGTGCAGACTTCGCTTAAGTCGATCACAAATACATTGTCAGGCTTCTTTTCCGGATCCCCGTATTTGTTGATGTATTCAAGCATAACCTCCAGTGTGAAGGTGGTGATCACCATGGTGTACCGAATATCAGAACTCATCGCTATGCTGCCATCGATCTGGGTGGTGGTCGTTACATCTATGGCTTCATCTTTGTAGCTGAAGTGAGTTTCCAGCTTCTGGCGTTGGTCGTGCGAATCAAGACGAATGCACTTGGCAAGCATGGAAGACATAATCATGTCTCGGTATGACCGGTTGGAAGGCTTGCTTAGCATCTGGTCATCAAATTGATTCCGCAGCAACTCCAGCTTCCGTTCCGCTTCTGCAGATTTGTTATTGTCACCTACAGGTTTGGCTTCTTCAGCCAGATACTTGGCATCCACACCGGGCTTTAATATTGGTTTACCCAGGGTATAGATCTTAATGTTGCGTAACTTCAAATCCTGGCGGTAATAGCGGTCTTCCTGAAGCAGGCCTGTCTCAGTCAGGTTTTTTACCCGGCTGTAGATCAGAGTCTTACCAGATGGCTTATTTTTATCAGAAAGATGAGTAGTGATTTGTTCGAATGAGCAGTACTCTACTCCGTTACCAACGATTTCCAGAATGTCACTAAGGAACTCTTTTAAATTTTCACGGAGGTCGAGGTCAGAATAGAGGTCGTGGTAACGATGGTTGTCTTGAGGGAAATGAAAGATAAACCCCTTACTCCTTCTTAGGTCTTCAGGGATCTCATGTGGTGCTTTTTGAGAATTATCTTGTTTATCAATCATGGCTCGAACCATATCAGTTCTTGAATAGTGATCAAGAATATTTTTGTTAAAGGGTCTTCCGCTCTCTTAATGATAAAAAGATCTTTGAATAATCCTTTTCTTTTTATTCTTTCCCGTAATTATGCTTCTTAATTATGGGGGTGTTGATAAGCAGATTTTGTTTATAACTTTCAAAGGGTTATTTTTATGCACATGGTTTTCCGCGTCGAGTACCCCCTAATTCCATGATGAGCCAACCCCCCTCTTCCGCGTCGAGCTACCCCCCTTTTCCGCGTCGAGGACTACTCCACTTTGTTAACAGGATGCTAACGGTTTAAGCAGAAGCTATCAACAGTTCAGTAATGCTTTTAGAAATAATCAAGAGGCTGCTTATGAGAAAGTATTCTAAGAGTGCATCTGACTGGGGCTTTGTTCAGGACTGGCGTACCAATTTCCCCGGTTATTTATGTTTAAGTCTCTGAAAGAAAATCAAAATGTATTGATACCCCCTTTTCCGCGTCGAGTGGTAGGTTTGTTGCACCTAGCCACCAGCCCCCTTTTCCGCGATGGGTTTAGTGTCCGTTAAATAGTTCTCCTTTTGGTTCAACCCCCTTTTCCGCGATGGGGTGTTCCGGATAGTTCACTGCCCTTAACCCCCCTTTTCCGCGTCGAATCCCCCCTTGTTCGCGTCGAGCCCCCTCTTTTCCGCGTCGAGGTTGAGTTACCAAATATCAATGAGTTAGCTATCAATTATCTACTATCCGCTTCCTTGCCTTAATCAATGCGTTCAGTAGCGGATAAAACTGATATGGATGATGGTCATGCGTATCACCAGCCTCAGATCTCCGGAATCCTGTTATTACTGAGTAGCTTCAGAGCGGAAAAGGTCCATGTTGCTGGCGCTCAGTACATTCCTGAGTAATGTTGTCGCGGAAATGATCAGGCCCTGATCAATAAAGCTGAGTAGTGTTATCGCGGAAATGATCAGACCCTGATCAATAAAGCTGAGTAGTCTTTATGCGGAAATGATCAGAGCCTGATCAATATATTGGAGTAACTTACGTGCGGAATAGATACGTTCTTGGCTTAAGCGCTCATAGGTGATGTCAGAAGGGCTTGCGCGTGTTCAGATAAACAAAGCTGAGTAATATTAGTACGGAAAACCTAGCCGAAGGGGATACTGCGGATCGATATACCTGAGTAGGAGATTTGCGGAATATTAGATTAATTAATGACTTAGCCTTTGCCGGTGAGATTTACCCCTTTTCCGCGTTGGGAGGCTACTGGAGGACGGAATTTACCCCGGTCGCTCCTCGGGAAGCGCCTTTGAAAGTCTAATCTATACGGTAAACAGAGGGGAGGCCCAATTCTGGTGGGGGTTGTAGCCTTCTTAGCTACACTGCCCCCCTTTTCCGCGTCGAGCCCTTTTCCGCACTGCCCCCCCTTTTCCGCGATGGGGGATATCAGGGCTAGTAAGAGAGGCGTTACTTTAGGTCGCAGCCTCGGGTGTTGTACCAGCTGTCTGGGCGATAGTTTCTGTAGGGATCCAGTTCCTCAGGAACCTCGAAGCCAATAGCTGCTTCAATCTCTTCGACGGTACTCTCCCACTGAGGCAGTGTATCGGTGACTGCAGCTCTGGAGTTTGGCATGATCCAGGCGATTTGATTCTCCCCCTGCTTGATCACTTTCCAGAAAGCACTTGGTACGGATACCCCATGAGATGCAACCGTGAAACTGGAGCTGTGCGGTCCGTTCCAGATCGGTCCTCCGAGGACGGTAAGGGGCCGGCCCCGATCGCGCAGGCATTCAATGATTTTGTCAGAGTAGTGCCAGGCACCCACATTCAGCTCACGGGTCATTGGTAGCACGTTGGTCATATAGAAAGTTTCCAAGTAGGCGCTCTTTGTGTTTTCTGCACTGTTAGCGCCCAGGAGATGACCTCTGTGATAGCCATGGCCGTAATAGCCTACCTGAGTTTGTTGGCAATCCGTTGGTATACTGGGATCTTTCTCAAAAGAGGCGATATCACGATTTTGGTTGCCCGTGTCCTTTCCGATGGTTGCCTTGAATAGTGCTGCCCCTCGCTTCTCGCAATCCACCACCAACTCGAAAGCTTCATACTTGCGATGGATATAGTTGTCGGTAGCTGCCACAGCTTGAGTGGATGGCAGAACGCATGCGGGAATGAGCAATGCGAGAAGATATCCCTGCTTAATCATTTTGAATGCCTCTTTGTTTCAATGCTTCTTGCACACGGTATTTGATATACAGCATCCCTTGTTGAGAGATGGACTGAAATCTCGGGTCTTCTGGCTGTCGGAGCATGTTTTGAATGCTCGCTTTAGAGATATTGGTGATCTCTGACAGTTGCGAATAACCGAAGTCTCCCAGAGGTAACTTCAACTGATGAAGTATCCTTTGAATCTCCATACGTGAATCACTGAAATAGTGTGAATCCCGAGAAGCCTTCTTCCATTCAACGGACCCTGATGGATGCTGGTCCAAATAAAATAATGAGTAGGTTGCTGTACTATCTGACGCTTGTAGTTTCTCCATGAGCGTTAAGCACTTTGAAAAGCTCCCACCGATCTCCGGGCCTACTTGCTGCCATTGATCACCGAGTCGTACCCGTATCTGGTAAACGCCTAAGTTGTATCTAAAACGTGTGTCTGTTTTCTTAGTCTGAGTTTGCATTATGTTCGTGGTCTGCTTTCAAAAAGTCTGGCGCTCGACCTGGGTTAATACACCGCCGTTCAACGACCAGACCCTTCTCCGATTTATACTCAATGGTGAACGAGTAATCCTCGATGAGGTTGTAAGTCATAAACGGCTGAATACCGCTTTTGATCTGGGCTTTGGACTTATTCCAAAACACTTGAAGAATGCAGTGTTCCTGAGTATCCATCAGCCTGATCGCATCCATTAAGTGCTGGCGAACCGGATTAGGAAGTTCGCGGATGCTCACCCGTTTCTGGTGTTGCTTATCGAAGTAGTGCGAAACGAATAAGCTGCAGCGCTTTGGTGGAGGTTCTGATAGATCCGACACCAGGTTCCAAACGTCATCATTGTGATTGTTCATCTCTTTGTTCCTTGTAAGTCTACTAAAAATATTATTGTAAAACGAACCGATATTTTACTATTAGTGTAAATTAAATATCATACAATGCAAAATCATATAAAGGGTTTTCATTCAAGTTTTCTTGGTTTATATTTTGATCAGTCACTTACAAGGACGCACTGGAGGCGTTATGACGAAGGTTCTCACGATCGCAAATAACAAAGGTGGGGTTGGCAAAACCACTACGGTTCAGGTCACTGCAGCTCACTTCTCCCGGGCCGGCAAGCGAGTGCTTGTTGTCGATATGGACCCACAGTGTAACTTCACTTCGGCCATGCTCGATGTGAACTATGGTGAGGAAGGTGTGGAGTACCTGCCATACCATCCTGATCATGAAGGCCATCGTTTTGATATCGCCAATATATTTTTGGAAGAGGATTTGGATCCGTATCCAACCACCCTTCCAAACGTCGATATCATCCCTTGTAAGCCGGTAAATATTGAACTTGATAAGCAGGGAGATGAGTTGATCGATGTCTTTGTTGATTTCCTTCATCAAGAGGCCGTCGAGGAATCCTATGACTTAGTGATCATCGATACGCCACCAGCGAAAGGCATGCTCACTTCTGCCGCGATCCGTGCTGCTACGCACGTACTTATTCCGATCGTTCTTGAGAGAAAGTCGGTTGAAGGTCTGTTGGGCATGGTTCAGAAGGTTCACCGTGAAAACGAATACAAAACACCTGACCGGTATAGCCATATCATTGGGGTACTGCCAAACAAGGTTGACGCTCGTTATCGCATACACAAAGACTATCTGAATCAATTAAATGATCCGGATGAAATCAGCACGATCGCTTCCTTGATGATCCCCCGCTCGATTCTGAATCAAGGCTCCAGCCTGGCTTCGTTTGTCATTAAAGAGCGGCCTGCGTTGAAAGAAATGGACTTACGGAATGCGACACCCAATACCCCCTTTGCGATGTCCAAAAGCACGGATATCTTCAAAGAATGGAATGCGCTTGGTAAGTTTCTGGAGAAGGAGATGGGAATATGCTGAAAGCGAAGACACCAGGAGCTTCTAAGGCCCAGCGCGGTGAGCGAATCGATCCGGGTTTGAAAGCAGCTTTGAACACACGGGTTTCTCAGGCGGGTAAGCCTCACCAATTGGCCTTATCTGAGTTGGTGCCTAACCCCAATAACAAGCGCGAGTTAGTGATTCCTCTGCAGGAGTTGATGTCAGCACTGAAAGTAGGCACTGAGGAAAGCCTTGTTTATCTGGATGATGGTTTGCTGGTCTTCCCAGAACGTGAGGAGTTAGCTGATCTGGGGGCTGAGCTTGATATCCGGACCCGTAAGGAAGAGAAGTTCTACGACAAAATCCGCGAGCTGGCGCAGTCAATTCAACAGCACCAGCTGATTTACCCAATTGAGTGCTCCCCACTGGTAGACCAGAAAGGCTATTTAATCGAAACCGGTCATCGCCGCTGGTTTGCCGCGCACTTTGTACCTGGTAAAGAAAAGCTGGAATCCGTCATCAAGGAAAAAGGTGAGCATACGGATCTTGAAAAGGCCTTACGCCGCCGCGACGAGAACGCCAAACGTCATGATTTATCTTTGCTTGAGCAGATTGATGAAGTCGCGGATATTATTGATCTTGCCAAGCGTGAGGCCCAGGGAAAAGTGAGTCAGGTAAAGCTGGCTGCCGTTCTGGGTATGCCGAAGTATGAGATGTCCTACTTTGTGAAGATCATCAAAAGCGGTCTGGAAGAGGTTGAACGAGCCATTCTGCGTGATAATGATCTGAGTGATCTAAGGACGGTTGCAGATATTTGCCGCTTGGATGATCGGGAATTGCGTCTTAAGGCTTTTGAGCTCTATCAGGACAAGGGCAATACTCATGCCCGAAACTACGTTCAGCAGCGTCTGGAGGCCGCGAAGGGACCAGTAAATGAGCAAGCAGGTGTTACCGCGACGGTCGTTAAACCTAAAAAGGTATCGACCACACCGGTAGCAGCAGAGCTTTTTGTATCTACCCTGCGTTCCAAACTTCCAGAGCTGTTAGATGGCATCGATCATGATGATCCAATCACTGTCCTGCAGTCGGTCCTCAAGCGATTTGAAGAAGAAGCGGCCAGCTGATGCTGTTGAGAGCGCCGAAGCGGCATAAACAGGATGCACCGAAGGAGCCCCGGAAAAGGGTTCCTATCCGTCTTAACCAAAGCCTGGTAGATGAAATGGCTCAGTTCCACCAAGCCAAGGAAAAGAGCCAGTGGGTTTCGGATGCTGTGCTGGATCTGTTGAGCCGTGAAATATACGAAGATGCTGATTGGCAAGATGCCGACCACGAAGATACGGTGGCGTTCCTTTCGTTGTTGAACTTTGATGAGAAGCTGATTGATCCAGTTGCCGATACAATTCTCATGCCTCAGTCCGTAGTGGATTCAATGTCTGAGGCTGTTAAGAAAATATGCTGGGTACTACCGGAAGCTTCCCGTTCTGTGAGGCCGGCCATCATACGTGCAGCGATCCGTCAGCGCGTTCTGCTCAATGGCAAATTGCTAAGCGAAGTCCTACTTTAATCTGTCCCCTACCCTATCTGGGTAGGTGGGCTTGCTACGACTCTTCTGCTGGCTGTGCTTCGTCCCCCTCCCCTTCTTCTCTACCAAGACCAAAAAACTCCTTCAGCGTTAGCTGGTGAAGTTCTGGTATGTGTTCAACGCATAGCCCCAGCATGTCAGCGCCGGGATTTGATCTAGCAGGGTTCAACCGATTTGAGAAACGCTGGAGATCTTGCCGCGTTGGTTCTTGGCCGTGAATGGCAATATAGAGCTGGCGTAAAGGGATCGCGTTTTTAATCGCTTCCGTAGCGGCCTTTTTGTACTGGTCGCCTTCTTCTGTTTTTTTAGGCATGTCCACCTCCTGATTAGATATTTGAGAGGATACATATTTTTTATTTGTATATCAAAAATGATTTGCATGTTGCTCCCTGGGTGCTAATATGTATATCAAAGATGATATGCAGAAAAGGACAAGCACATGCACTTATTTGACGACACAGTAGTTATCCCAAACCTGAAATCTCAGCTGGGTTTCATGTTCGGAGATGAAGGCATCCTGGTAGCAGAAGAAGATACTTTCTTCTCCGCTCCGGACATCGATATCAGCGCCTATGACCGCATTGTTGTTTGCATGTCTGGTGGCAAGGACTCAGTGGCCTGCCTACTTCATCTGATCGATCTGGGCGTAGATATGAGCAAGGTTGAGCTATGGCACCATGATGTTGACGGCCGGGAAGGTTCCAGTCTGATGGATTGGCCTTTCATGGCCGACTACAACCGTCAGTTGGCTGCAGCTTTCGAATTGCCGATCTACTTCTCTTGGTTGGAGGGTGGTTTTGAAGGTGAGATGCTGAAGGAAAACTCCTACAGTCGGCCACACCACGTAGAGACTCCAGAAGGCATCATCGTGCTGGAGCGCGATACTCGCCGTGCACGGCCTGGCACACGTATGAAGTTTCCCCAAGTAGGTGCCAACCTGCAGACTCGCTGGTGCAGCTCCGCTCTTAAAATCGATGTGGCACGCCGTGCACTTAACAATCAGGCCCGTTTTGATGGTCAGAAGGTTCTCTTTATCACTGGCGAGCGTCGAGAGGAAAGCAGTAACCGCGCTAAGTATAACCAACTGGAGCCCCATGCTTGCGACCGCCGCAGTGGCCGCAAAGCGCGACACGTTGATGCATGGCGGCCCGTTCTGCACTGGGACGAGGAGCAGGTATGGGATGCCCTGCGCCGTCACGGTGTAATTGCACCGGTTCCATATCGTCTGGGCTGGGGACGTTCATCTTGCATGAAGTGCATCTTCAATGATGCGACTATCTGGGCAACGCTACGAGAGCACTTTCCGGGTAGTCTGGATGCGATCGCCGCCTACGAAGAGCGCTTTGAAACAACCATCAGCCGTAACCGGATCAATATTCTGGATGTGTCCAAACAGGCACGACCACTGGATATTGAAGATGAGGAAGCGTTTGTTCAGGCGATGAAGCACGAATACTCACTGCCGATCATTCAATCATCGGGTGACTGGGTAATGCCTCGGGGAGCATTTGAGAAAACAGGTTGTGGCCCTTCCTAAGGGTCACCGGGGATCCCCGCTTCCACCGGGGATCTTCTCTTCTACTGGGGGTCTATGTTGATTCCTTTTGGCTCGGGGGTAATTGAGTCCTCAATCTCCCGTGCGAGCTGGTCCATATCTATTTTTTGCATATTCAGCCCGGCAGCTGGCAGCTTAATTTTATAACGTGTGCTGCGGCCCCCACCGGGCAATTTTTCAAGGCACCCCATCTCAACCAAAGCGGCCAGATCGCGGGTTGCTGTTGCTCGGCTGGTGGCGGCAATGCTCTTGTACTTACTGGCATTGATGCCCAGTGTGAATTCGTCAGGTTCGGCATCCAGTAACCGGTTGAGTACCTTCTTCTGTCGATCCGCCAGGTCTAAATCTTGGAAGTGTGCCCAAAACCGGGATTTATCCAGTACCCGCATAAAGCGGCTCACACCGCGCTCCATGGCCTGCTTGAGGGTTTCTAAAAACCAACTAAGCCATGAGGTGATATCCATATCGCCCTTCTGAGCGGCTTCCAGTGCATCGTAGTATGCATTGCGGTGACGCATGAAGGCTGCGCTCATGCTGTAGAAACGGACAC
Organism: Neptuniibacter halophilus; assembly: GCF_030295765.1. Classification (NCBI taxonomy): domain Bacteria; kingdom Pseudomonadati; phylum Pseudomonadota; class Gammaproteobacteria; order Oceanospirillales; family Oceanospirillaceae; genus Neptuniibacter; species Neptuniibacter halophilus. The sequence goes on from NZ_AP027293.1 coordinate 162,684, forward strand.
TGGTTTGCTCATCTTGCGCTAAGGCCCGGTCAGCAACTGCTCGGGTCACTCGACCATTTCCATCAGAGAACGGGTGTAACGTCACCAGCCACAAATGAGCGATGCCGGCGCGGATAAGGCCGTCCAGATTGGCTGAGTCTTCATTGAACCATTTGAGGAACCCGGCCAGTTCAGTGGCCAGAGTCTCGCTGGGGGGCGCAATGAAGTGAATGATTTCCTTACGACCTTGCCTGGATACAACGGCCATTGGTTGTCCTGGTTGATCCTGTCGTAGATCTCCGATGATCGCATGAGGATCCATAAACACGGGGCGCTCGACAAACAAGCTTTGCTGCCACCGGCATAGGCAGTCTTTGTTCAATGGCGTATCGGTTGTTGTTACGGCTTCACATAGCATTTGCACCAGCTGTTCTGTTTCCGGTGTACCACGTTCCACGCCCCAGTTATCTAATCCTAAGCGCCGGGCAGCAGAGGATCGGACGGACGCTGCATTGAGCATTTCCCCTTCAATAGCACTGGTCTCGATGGCATTCTGGACCAGTACATCCATTTGAGATGCAAGATTTGTTTCGGGTGACAGGTGAGCGGCATGGCCTATCAGGCGACCCTGTAGAATTCGTATCTCATTTATCAGAGGCATCAAACTGGTTGTGTCCCATTGGAACGTGGGCCAGTCTTGCTGTTGCCAGATATACATGGTGAACCTCGATAGAAATCTGCGATGAGGCAATTAAAAAGGTTTATTTGCCTCATTTGTTGGTTAATTATGCAGAATATTGAGGCGATTAAAAAGGTGGGTAGCTTTATTGCCATCTTCCCCCGCTATCGAAGGGGGGGCTAAGGACCATTCTTTATATCGGATTGGAGAGGCGCTGACCTCTTGCCGGCGCTCAGGGAAAATAGACATCTCTATTTCCTTAGCCAGCTGTTCCAGATCGATATCGTGGAGAATGGAGGCCTCAGATTCATGTAACAGTCGTATTCCCTTTCCTGGTTCCGGTGGATTCAGCAGCAGATCAATCTTGCCTTCCTGCAAGGTCGATACGCAGGCCAGTATCTCAGAGTTGTGGTCATGGAAGCCCAGGGCATCTCCCAGCGCTCCTATGTTCTTCAGATCCTCAGGGCTGACCTTAATGCGGCATGCACCGCAGAAGCCGTCACGACAATGGCTGGTGGGCGTGAGTCCACTCCCTTCCAGTGATTCTAGAATGCTTTTACCTGTTTTCTGTTGATACTGCATAGTGGTGCCCTCCCCTCTTCGATCTCCAGGAGAAAAGTTGTCAGTGACAACTCCCTCCTGAATGTGGTCATTAAGCGTTGAGGTTAATCCCTGATGTCGGGGGCTGGTGATTTAGGATTTCCGATAGTTCATCGAAATCGATCTTGGAATGGAGGCTCTGGGCATCAAACATGGTATCGAGCACACCTTTTATCTCCGGTGTAAGGTCGATGCCAATCTCTTCACTGACCTGATAAGTCTCCTTCATAAAGGATTTCATGCGCTCCATGGCTTTGGGCGCTGGGCTGGATGAAGTGTCCAGATCCATGAAGTACTGCTCACAGGCCTCTGCCCATCGTTCATTCTGTTCGGTGGTGAACGGTTGGCCTGGTTCTGCACCAACGAACTGACAAATCTTGCTGTAGTCTTCTTTCAGACAGCCGGGAGCGGTTTCCAGTGTGGCTTGCTTGATGAACTCATCTAAGAAGATGTGACAGGATTCATGGAGCAATGTAGATGGATTATGGTTTTCAGAAAGTAGCATCAGGAATCGACTGTCCATGGGATTGCGGATCACAGCCCCTAAAGGCCCTGAAGGGGTATAATCCATATAGCCGCCCGGTTCCTGCTGGTTACCGAAGACTATCTCCAGTGGAGTATTAACCTTCTCGTAGCTATCCAATGGAATCTTATTTCGCCGTTCCGATGGGATGTTTTGACGGTTTACAGTTTGTCTTGCCTCATACTCCCCTGCCAGGTACAGATAGCGGGTCCGAGATGGGCGCATCTCAAATTCCAGTTTCTGAGCATAGTCCTGGAGCTGTTTTGGAGAAGTTTGTTGTGCCAGGTTGGCGATGGTTTCTGAAATACGAGTACCAAGCATCGTCGCTGCGTCAGAGATAGGTATCCCGCGCTGGTCGGCCAGATCAAATACAATACGGAGGTCATTCAAGTGCTTAAAGTAGTATCTCTTAGTCTCTTCTGACACCTGGTTGAAGTTTTTGGCCTGTCCACCCACCGCAAACTCTTCTATCCCTTGGATACCGTGTTGAAGCTCATGGAGAATGACTTGAAGTGCTTGAGCTCCATTCTGGGCTTTGATCTGTAGGTGAGCATTGGGAGGTGTGCCGTGCAACGTGCCCGATGCCTTTGGTAAATCAGGATGAATCTGAATTTCAGTCGGAATATCCAGCATCTGAGGGTAATGAGAAAAGACCAGATCATGGTTCAAAACCTGACTGAGCCGACCCGAGAATACGGAAGAAGGAACATAGTTTTCAGTGATTTCTTTCTGTTCTCTTGGGGGCAGTCCACTGAAGTTTCCTGCGATGCCGAAGTCTCGCATTGCCACCCGTTCATAGTAATCATTGGTGGGTGTAAATACATTAGGATCGATCATGGCCTGTGAATCATCGATTTCAAAGCGCCACTTATCATCGATTCCTTGATGCCATCCTGTAAGCTTTCGAATCCGGTCCATCTCTATGCCCCGCTCCTGCATTTTGCGGGCTTGAGTGAGCGTGGTCCAGTTACGGTTTGCAGCCTTGATACCTGCAAACTGATAAAGCACCTTGTCATACTCAGGGGCCTGCTGATACAGAATATTGATAGAGGTGTCGTTGTAACTGCCGACATTGCCAACCGCGCTTTTGATTTGGCCTGGCTCAAAAACAATGAAATGTTCGGCGGTATCCGGTGTATGCCATAGTGCTCCAGCGGATCGGTCTATAACTCCATCATATCCAGCCCGTTGAATGATTTGCAGCGGTAGGCCTTCATAGCCATGGGATTGCGCATAATCGGATACTATGTTGATGGCATCGACTGTAGAGGTTGATGCATTGAGCTGTCGTGCTAACCGTCTGGCCTCTACCATGCTGCCTTTATGGTCGATCACAATAGAAGAAGCAATTGCGCCTAATGGGAATGCTTTGTCGTGGGTGCCACGGCTGTAGGGGGTATCGGGTGAGATTGTAAATGGTCTGTTCATTCTGAGGTGGACAGGATAAACCGCCCCCCCGTCTTGGGCTAACCGTTCCTTAATACGATCATAGGAAACATCTTCAAACTTGAACTGAGACTTCCGCAGCGTATCAAAAATCGCCTGGGCTTTCGCTTGAAGCTCGGGTGAGTTTGGCGTGGCGTAGTTCTCAGAGGCATCGTTGGGATCGCTGCTAAAGTAAAAGGCTTTACCGAGTCGGCTAGTACCATTCCGCGCCGCTTCATCGAAGTGAGAAAAATCAGCGAAAGAACCGTGATAAAACGTGCGTGGATGACCGTTCCCATCCACCAGCTTGCTTTCCTGCATCCACTCCATCAGATTGCTATTTACATGCAGAGGGGCTTTAGGGAGGTTCTGGGATAGATAATCTATGACCTCCTCGTTATCCAGGAGGCTAGCCAGCGTAGGATTCGATTTCAGGTGATCAGGCAGGTCCAGCTCCCGGCCTATTTCGGCAGCGATGGTGCTGACATGTTGAATATCAACTCCTGCTGATTGATACAGGGTTTCAGGCTTGATACCCATCCGCATCCCCATGGTGGTGTACCACCGATCCCACAGGCTGGCGATGGTTTGGGCAACTTCGGGGCGGCTGCCGGGCAACGCTTCTATTTTTGAGCTGATCTCTTGCAAAATCTGAGCAGACATAGTGTGTACCATCAAATTAATATACCGATATACAATAATATATTAAATTCTGGTGTTTTGTCTGCTACCCCCAAAAGTTGTCAGTGACAACTCATGGGGGGCTGGTGGGCTAGGCTGACAGGGTTAATCCCTGAGGGGAAGGAAAGTAGGTCTCTCCAGCCATTTTTTGGCTTCATAAAGCTGCAGAGCAATGTTCATATCTTCATCTGGGCCGATCTCTGTGTGATCAATAACGTCCAGGTCATCTATCTTATGCAAGCGAGGATCAATCGGGGTGAAGCACAAAGTGGCCTCCTGACGATTACCCTGTTCCATGAGAAGGAAGTGAAGATTGCTGATCGGTGTGGTGCAGGCTTTCTTGCTGCAGCTGGCGAGGTGTAGCTTGATTTCGCTATGGGCCTGCATCAGCCGGTGGTAAATCGGGTGCTTATGTATGTTTTCCATTTCTGTGCTCCTTGCCCTCCCCTCCCCTCCCCTGCAAGTACAGGCGAGGGTAGAAGGCTTGTATTAGGCGGCAATATCGACCCGAGGGGGAAGAGAATAAATCCCGCGAGCAACCTTGTAGAAGCTCTCCTGCGCCACCTTTCTGATCTGTGCTTTCCAGTGCTGGGTTGTAGTTGGGCGTTTGCCTTCAATTTCTTGGTAGATATCGGCTAGACTCCCCTCCCCTCCCAAGCTGACAAGGGCCTGCTCAACGGCTTCGCCCCACAGATGGGTTGATGACTGGTTGCCAATAAACAGCATTCGATATTTCTTTTTCAGGCTGAGCAGGTCGCTGGTTTCTTCATACAGGAACATACCCAGCATCAGTGTCTGACGTTCTTTGACGAACCGTGCGAACATCAACGGCTTCTGCATGCCTTCGAACATATTGCGAGGCATCAAATCATGCATCAGGGTCCAGTGCTCTGCATATTTCATTACTGTGTCTGCGGTCTGGAAGACGTAAACCGGTAATACAAAGCCGACCTCTTGCCCGTAGTCCAAGTGTTCGTAAGCCTGATCGATGACGCTGTTCACGACCTTCATTTCAAAAGGAGGATTGCCGATCACTAGGGTTGGTTTGACCGGAAACGGAGTTGAAGCGGCGTTACCCAAGATCACTTCCCGTCCGGTATTCTCTCGGGCGATCTGTGCGAGTTCTGGATCAATCTCAATGCCTACCGCATTCACATGCTGCGGTATCGCGTTGAGAAACCGTCCATCCCCGGTGCCGATATCCAGCACAGTGTCTTTCTCGGTCAGATGGCTGTAGTAGTGTTTGATGATCTGTTCTGCTGCCCAGACTGGCATGAAGTACTGATTGAGAGATGTGTCGCGTTTCATGATGAGAGTCCCTTTCTGCTGAGAGTGATCAGTGACAACCGCAGAAGTTGTCAGTGACAACTTTTTATCTGTCGGTGTTTGGTAGCGAAACGATGGGTAGGTCAGACAGGCCAGAAACCGTCTTGCTAGCGTTTAGAATCGCGTCATAATCCGCAGGGCTGAAGCAGACAAAGGGGCCTTCGTAGCTCTCGGATTCCGCAGAATCAATGGCGAGGTTCCGCCAGATACCGTTTCTACGTTCCTCAGGAGTACAAAAGATGGTTATAAACAGGATGTCTGGAGAACCTTCTGGATTCGTGCAGGCAACAGCGACATTCATTTGTTCAGCGGCATCACTGTTGAGCACAGATTGAATGCGCTCATCAAGATCAGAAGGTATTGCTCCTTCTTTGCCTTCAGTCATGAAGTAGGCGATGAATTGCGCGGCTTCTTGAGAACCATGTGCCAGGCCCAGCTTGTTCGCCAGCTCCTGCACAGCCTCCCATTTTTGACAGCTTTCCAGAAAGCCAGGCTCAACCAGAGCTGGATTGGCCTGAATGATAGCTTCGAGCTTAGACTGCTCGGCGTTATTGATGCCTTTCATAATGATATTCCTCGTAGGTTGTCTGTAGGATTAGACAGCACAAGTATACGACGAATTTTTTGTATATGAAAGACTCAGGCGGAAATATAGTGTAATTATTTATCTGACGTTGTCAGTGACAACTTTTCAAGACTTACTCATCATGCTGATATTCCGGTAAACCGTTGACGGCATCTGTTGCCATGGCGGGATTACGTCGGAAGAAACCGTATAGTGTAGTAACACTCTGGTATCCCCAGCGGGTGGCTAGTTCATCTGCTTTCCAGCCTTTGGCCTCAAAGATAGCGCGTAATACTGACATTGTATTATTTTCGAATTCATCTCCAGCACTAGCACTGTCCTTCTCAGGTAGACCGTGAATTGCATCGCTTGCCAGGCTTGGGTTTCGACTAATAAACGCATACAGGCCCGATTTTCCGGCGAATCCCCAGCGTTCAGATATAGAATCAATATCCCAGCCTTTTTTTTCATAAACCGCACGAAGCTGTTTTGCGGTGAACCCAGAATATCGTGTGATCTCGGATTCGTCAGGGGAGCTGGATAGCTTGTGAAGACCCCTTACCGCATCCTTATAGTAAGGTTTGGCTTCGGAAAGCTCCGCTTTAATCATGCGGATACGGCGATCAGAAAGGCTCCAGCGTTGACCGAGTAGGAGAGGGGTCCAACCCTTGTCAGCAATGATCTTTTCAAATTCTTCACGGTTCATCTAAATGTTCCCTATACGGTTTGGCTGTATTCTAAAGCAGAAAAGGGCAATTTCGTAACGCCTCAGGCTTCAAGCGTGCGCTCGGTCAAACTATCCTTAATTTTCAGTCGAACGATACCTAAAGAAAGCAGGGGGTCTTTGTCACGAATCAGGTGCTGGTGCTGAAGCATGATCTCAGTTCTCAAGTATTGCTCCACCTGTTCCCATTCCTCGCTGTTATGCAGGTCCACCACGATCTCTCCAGCAAACCACGAAACATATAATGGCTTAACGCCTGTGTGCTGGTGGATTTCCTGATATAGGGTCTGGCTTTTCTGTGACACCGTATCCAACCAGGTGCGTTTGTTCCCCTTAATTCGCTGGATGTTTCCGTGCTCTACATATGTTCGGGTGTTGAAAAAACCCAACTCGACCAGCTGCTCCACTATCCACTGTGTATCAGTTGGGAAGTGGGGGGTCAAAGTAATCTCAAGCCCTTTATACTCACATTCCACGGCACGTAACCTTTCAGCCCAGGCTTGACTCTGCTCTGCTCTTACATGCTCATCAAAGGCACACAACAGGTCAATTTCCTCCTGTGATAGGGCGGTTATATCGGCATGATACCGTTCTCTTAATTCATTTAATAAGGCACTCATAGCGGTTCCCCATTTGTTGTCAGTGACAACTTTTCCTCGTAGTCAGGGCCATAGGTAGGATATGGCCCGGTTTGGTTTTCAGTCAGACCAGCTTCATCATGAGGTGGTCAGGGTAAAAAGTTGTCAGTGACAACTTTTAGAAAAGACGTTGAAGTTTGAATTCCTCATCTGCTCCCAGTTTCTCAACGATCGCCTTTGGATCATTCAGAATGGGACGCAGACCATGCCGCCAGATTTGGCTGCTCATACGCAGCATCCGGTCATATTCTGAATGTGAGCCTTTGTTAATGCTGACGATCCCCAGATTCATCAGGTAGTGGAGGGACGCTCCCGGTGCTGCATAGCCATCTGCAAACTTGTTTATGGCGTATTTCATATCTAAGGTCGCAAACAGGTAGAGTCCTTCAGGATCGAAACTGAACTCTTCACTGGTATTCGCGGCGGTGTAGATGCTGCCGTCAGCCTTTACCACGGTGTCTTCACAGCCTGTCATTGCAGCATTCATATCGCGTAGCCCGTTAAACACGCCGTAATAATCTTCATCAACGAACGGAACTGATGTCTGCGGCACATCATTTAGAAGAGGGAAGCGTGGCATATGAGATAAATCGCTTGGCGGTAAGAGCAGACCGCGGCCTTCTTCATAAATTTCGTTCCAGATACGTACCGCTTCCATAGGACGGTGATACCCATATCGGGACCACTGACACTCGATAGCCATAACCTCTTCAAAAGTGATGACTTGGAAACGAGGGGAAATGCCCAGTGCGTGAGCTGCTTCCTCTTCCATGACCTGAATTGAGATTGCCATTTTCAGCAATTCTTCCGTGAACTCGGGACTGTATGAATTCGGGCGGATATCCAGTGTGCCGTCAGCATTGACCTTACGGGCCAGCCAAGTACGGCGTGAAGGATCGTTGTGACAGGCCTGTAGGTAGTTGCGGAACGCCCATAGATGGCGCATGAATTTGTATTCTTCCTGCTCCATCATGGCATTCATGGATTTGTCATCTTCTGATGCAAGGCACACCCAGCATCCGTAGCGTGCACCACAAGACGTAGACCCGGCCTTGCCTTCTGCAGCATTGACCATGCACTCGCCATTGTTGGCTGCGCGATACGTTTCAATTAAGGACTCAAAATTTGAGTAACAATCCATTTCGTTGTTCGTCACCAGACCAATAATCCAAAAAATATCGTCCAGACTCATACTGGCTATTGGAGAAAGCAGGTTTTGATTACCGCGTTTGATATGTCGATCCGGACGCTCACCCGCTGCAATCATATCGGCCTTACGGTATTCGCTTTCGTCATATCGCTTGCCCACCAGCGTTAGTACCTTGTCTTCGTATTTGCTGGATAGATCAGCCAGAATCTTTTTCTGCATGCGCTGAATTGGACCGACTTTCATGCTCACTGAGCATTTGCGGTTACTCGTTTGGGCGGTTGTAGCAATGGTGCGGCCACCGATGATATTGACTAGATAGTTTTCTGACAGCGAAGGCATGGCGACATGTACTGTCACTGGCAGACTATGTTCTAGCGCGTAAAGACGGATCCGGGCCAGCTCTGAGTGGGTATGCAAGGCAATAACCGGGTTTTCGAGGAGGGTGTCTGAGTGCATGATTGCCAGAGGAGGGCACTGCTCCGGCCCATGTTCTTCGACGTACTCACGCATAGCATTGAGCACCAGACAGAGCTTTACGCTGGAGTCCTTGCCGCCGCTGAAGAGATCAAATAGAGCCCAACCATTTTCTAAGTATCTGCGGATGACACCTTTGATCGCAGAGATCTTTTCATCAAGGGGATCCCCTTGATGAAAACCCGCTGGCAGTTCTAGGGTTACATCCACCAGCGATAGTTTCTGTGTAGGTGTGTCAAATAACTCTGACTGTATTTGAATCATGGTCACTCATCCTCGTAGGGGTGCCAGGCAGAGGTAGGATTTGCCTGACGATTTAGAAAGAGTATACCAATAATCTACATAATTACACTATATTTCCTATTAAATCTTTTCTACACAAAAAAACTATCATATACTTGTTGTGTCGAATCCTACAGACAACCTACGAGGCTATATGTATGAAAAAGCGCTATATGAAAGCTCAGATCCGAGAGCTGCAGACCTTGAAAACGACTCTCGTTAATCGCTTACCCAGAACCTCTGCGGAGCCATTTCGTGTGGGGCATTTGAACGAGGAGGGGGCCATGATCACAATTCCTAGTGGCCTCGGCGGTCACTTCACCTTGAACTATCAGGGGAGCGATAAGGGGGTTATGGTGTTTCAGGTGGCTAACCCCGGCTATGATCACTGGTTTTATAAGATTCCTATGGTTTGAGATAAGGATAGAGATATGAATGTTTCGGAACATACCCAACAAGGATTG